>JANYDO010000194.1 GCA_025363605.1 Candidatus Kapaibacterium sp. | reverse complement strand
CGCTGCCGCTCATCACGGTTTCTACACGGTTCAGCGTAAATGGTGCTTCTAATTGAAGCATCTGCGAGAAAAACTGTTCTGGACTGAGCATACTTTTTTCATGCAAGGTAACTCTTTTCCAACTGAAATCATTTAGAACCGTTTTTTTATTGATTTTTCCATTGAGTGAGTGTCTTAGCTACGCCGCATAAACTGTTTTCCCGCTAGCTGCCGCACTATCCCCTTGAATTCCAGTTCCAGCAATATCACCAATAAATCCTGCACGGCAAGCCCTGTCTTGGTTGAGAGTGCTTCGATATGTATTGGGTCGCCGTCCAGCTCTTTGTAAATGCTGCTTTCTAATGCGCTCAACGTGGCAGATACTTCTGCACGAGCACTTTGAGAATCTGCTACCGAAGCGCTTCCGGCAAAGCCCAGCGTTTGCAGCATATCGTGGGGCGTGAGCGTAAGTTGGGCTTGGGAGCGCTGTATGAGAAGATTTGTTCCTTTGCTGCGCTCAGAATAGATTCGCCCCGGCACGGCAAAGAGTTCGCGGTTCTGGTCAATCGCAAACTGCGCGGTAATGAGCGAGCCACCTCGCTCGCCGCTTTCCACAACAAGTGTGCCTTGCGAAATGCCGCTAATGATACGGTTTCGGCGAGGGAAGTACGCAGGCTGCGCCACAGTACCGCATGGATACTCGCTTATCACTGCTCCTTTCTCAGCAATTTCTTGCGCTCGCTGTGCCGAAATGTTTGGGCTAATTTTATCAATGCCACTTGCAATCACGGCGTAGGTAATTCCGCCTTTGGCCAGTGTTGCTTTGTGGGCAAATGTATCCACGCCCGTAGCGAGACCACTGACAACGACAATGCCCGAAGCGGCGAAATGTTCGGCATACTGTTCCGTTACCATTTTCCCGTAGTCGGTGCAGCGCCGCGTGCCCACAATCGCCACCGCAGCCGCATCGGGAGCTTGCAGACGACCACGCACATAAAGCAGCGTCGGCGGATAAAAAATTTCTTTCAGCAATGCCGGATAATCATCATCCCAAAAAGAAACAATGCGTACATTCTGCGTGTCACAAAGTTCGCACTGCTTGTCCGCCGCTTCCAGCAATGAAGACGCAGTTGTACTGGCAAAGAGCGTATCGGAAGTGAGACGCGCCTTCTGGATTTCGACAGGAGCAGCCTGAAGCAATGCCTCCAGCGAAACGTAGCGCTCCACCAGATTCCGCAAATCAACAGATTTTATGCGTGGTACAAGCGAAAGTGCTACGACTTCGTTCAGCGTCCAGTTATGGGGTAGAGGCATAATGTATCATCGGTTAATCGTATTCGGTTAAATCGTATTTGGAGGCATAGGAAACGAGTGTGTACGATACTTACGGATGCGGAACGTGTTGTGTCATCTCGCCACTTTTGCGAGGTGTGCTTTTGGGAACGTTATTTTGCTCGGTGCGCTCAATATCGAAGACACCTGCGGGACAAAAACTTACAATAAACACCAATGCTGCCAGAAAACCAACTGCCATGCGCTTTTTGTCCAGAGGCTCGTCGTCGTCCACGTAGGGATGCTCAATGCGAATGAAGAAGCGCAAAATAATCGCCCACAATACCCAACCACTCCACATTTGGTAATACGATGGAACAATTGAGTGCAGCGCGTTTAAAGGCGGCAAAAGCAATGACTGGAAGAACATATAGAGCGAATCCGGCGAATCGAACATAATGCGCCCGTGAACATAGCTCAGAATCGAACCCAAGCCCATCAGGGCAATTCCCCACCAGACGATGCGCCCGATACGTGCCTGTCCGTAAGAAAACATTGCATGGGCAATGTGTCCACCGTCAAGCTGACCAATCGGAAGGAGATTCATGGAGGTAACAAATAGCCCGAACCAGCCTACACACAAATACGGATAGTGGTACATCTCGTTCATGGGCGGAAGCCAGCCGTTCGGATTAGCAAAAATGCGCTCAAACACGCTATAAAGCATCGTTCCGCCAAAATGCAAGCCGTAATCGGGTATCGCGCCACCAAACTGGCGATATTCAGGGTGAACATTGAGCAAAAATTCTTGCGTGGGAAGCGTCATAAAGCCGATAGCAAGAAAAATAATGCACACCACAAAGCCAGCAAGCGGTCCCGAAACGCCAATATCAAAAAGCGCCTTGCGATTCATAATTGCCGTGCGTGTACGAATCACAGCACCGGCAGTGCCGAAGGGCATAAACAGGGGCGGGACGGGTATAAAGTAGGGAAGCGTAGCATCTACGCCATGATATTTTGCTGCAAAATAATGCCCAAATTCATGCGCTGCTAAGAACGTCAGAATCAGGAGCGCATATTGCAAACCGTAGCTCCACGTCGTTACTTCGAGAAAGTTTTGTCCAGCCCATGCGGCGCCAGCCATAAGCGTTGAAAAAAATGTGAGAATGAATAGCCCCAAGGGCAGTATCCATCCGCTTCGCCGACGTGCCTCTTCAAATTGGGGCGAAAATTGTCCTTGCTCGGAAGGTTTGAGACTAGTATATCCCATGATGTTTTTTTGTGAAGTTCAGTGAACGAGGAAAAAGCGCCATTCGGCGTGTCCATCATAGAAACGCATATGTGGCAAAAAAATTATGAAACCATCCTCGTTCTTGGGTTAAAGCGGTATATTTCCGTGCTTTTTCTTAGGATTGGTATCTACCTTTGTTTCGAGAATTTTCAGTGCATGGATAAGCCGTCGGCGCGTGTCGTGGGGCATAATAATATCGTCAATAAAGCCACGCTCCGCTGCCTCGAAAGGATTGCAGAATTTTTCGTTATATTCGGCTTCCATTTGAGCAAGCAACGCCGCACGCTCGTTTTCCGGCGCTTTCTGCACTTCTTTGGCATGGAGAATTTCCACAGCACCTTTCGCGCCCATCACAGCAATTTCGGCGGTGGGCCATGCAAAATTGAAGTCGCCGCGAATATGTTTTGAACTCATCACGTCGTATGCGCCGCCGTATGCTTTGCGCGTGATAATCGTTACTTTCGGTACGGTTGCCTCGCAGAAAGCGTAAAGCAATTTTGCGCCGTGACGGATAATACCACGCCATTCTTGGTCTGTTCCCGGCAAAAAGCCCGGCACATCTTCAAAAACCACAAGCGGGATATTGAACGCATCGCAGAAGCGCACAAACCGCCCACCCTTGACGCTGGAAGTCAGGTCGAGTACGCCTGCCATCACTGCGGGCTGATTTGCCACAATGCCAATCGGCTTGCCGTCCAGCGTGGCGTAGCCCACAACAAGGCTCGGACCAAAATCTGCGTGGACTTCAAAAAAATCACCTTCGTCCACGACTTCACGAATAACATCTTTGATGTCGTACGGTTTATTTGGATTCTCCGGAACAATCGTATCGAGCTTGTAGCAGAGGCGCTTGGGCGTGTCTTTGGTGGGTTTGTACGGAAGCGTATCGCGGTTATTGGACGGCATAAAGCTCATCATTTTGCGAACGGCTTTCAGACATTCAATTTCATTGTCCAGTGCAAAGTGCGCCACACCGGATTTGCTGGCGTGAGCATCTGCGCCACCCAATTCGTCGAAGGTCACTTCTTCATGCGTAACGGTTTTCACAACACTAGGACCCGTGACGAACATATACGACGTGCCACGCACCATGAAGATATAATCGGTAATAGCCGGCGAATAGACCGCACCGCCCGCGCACGGACCCAAAATCACGGAAATCTGTGGAATAACGCCGCTTGCAAGGGTGTTGCGCAAGAAAATATCTGCATAGCCGCCCAGCGATACAACGCCTTCCTGAATACGCGCACCGCCGGAATCATTCAGCCCAATAACAGGAGCGCCGATTTTCATTGCCAAATCCATGATTTTGCAAATTTTTTCGGCATAGACTTCCGACAACGACCCGCCGAAAACCGTAAAATCCTGCGAGAAAACGCAGACAATACGTCCGTCTATCGTGCCAGTGCCGGTGATAACGCCGTCGCCAAGCGGTCGCTGCTTTTCCATTCCAAAATTCGTAGAACGGTGACGTGCAAACATATCAATTTCTTGGAACGAGCCTTCGTCCAGCAATACGTCTAAACGTTCACGAGCAGTAAGTTTGCCCCGCTTGTGTTGCGCCGCAAGGCGGTCTTTGCCGCCGCCCAAAAGCGCCTCGGCACGAAGTTTTTCCAGTTGTTCGACACGATTGCTCATGTGTTTGGTCTCCTGAATGAAGAATGGTAAAGTATCACAGTTTTTATCCGCTGAGGCGCATTAGAAAGCACAGGCAACAATGCCTGTGCTTTGAACAATAGATTGCATCAGATGAAGCAGCAAGTACGACTTAAAGATTTTTCTTCCAAAAATCCAGCATCGAATTATAGAGGTGAATACGTGCCGGAGCGTCCGAAATACCGTGTTTGCGCATGGGGTACATCATCAAATCGAAGTGTTTGTCGGCGCGAATAAGACCATTGATGAACGTCCAAGCGTTTTGGGGATGAACGTTATCGTCGTATGTGCCTTGCACGAGGAACAAGCGTCCGTGCAGGTTTTTCGCGTGATTGTTCACATTTGTTTTGTCGTAGCCGTCTGGGTTGTCTTGCGGTGTTTTCATAAACGCTTCGGTGTATTTGGTGTCGTAGAAGCGCCAATCCGTCGGAGCGGCAACGGCAATACCCGCTTTGAAAGCCGTCGAGTGCGTCATTGCTTGCAGCGTGAACGCCCCGCCAAATGACCATCCCCACACGCCGATACGCGCCGAATCCACATAGCTTTGCTGCTTCAGCCAGTTCACACCTGCAAGCAAGTCATTCAGCTCACTATCACCCGCAAGTTGCTTCAAGCAAGCATTTTCAAACTTCTTGGAAATGGCAGCAGCGCTGCGATTATCTACTTTCACGACCAAATAGCCCGCATCGGCAAGCAACTGGTAGAAATAATTATCGCCCTGCCAGCCGTTGACCACATTCGGTGCTGAAGGACCGCCATAGACATAGACAATTACGGGATAACGTTTTTTTGCATCGAAGTCGCGTGGTTTCAGGATTTGTGCGGGCATCTGAAATTCTTTGTCCACCGGAATTGTGAACAGCGACGGATATTGCAGATTGTATGCTGATGCGGCTTGTAGGTTTGCCGGAGCAAGTTCTTGTGCGCGTTTGCCGTCGGCGCTGTGCAGACGCAGCGCGGTCGGCGTAGTGATATTGGAATACGCATCGGTGTAATACGTTGCAGCGTCGTTGAAAGCTATGTTGTGCGAACCCGCTTCTTCGGTAAGGCGCTTCATTCCTGAGCCGTCAAGTTTTACCACATAGAGATGGCGCTCCACACTAGATTTTTCCGTTGCTTTGAAATACACGAGTCCTTTTGCTTCATCTACGGCTTGGATGGCTTTACCACGCGCTTCGCCGACCGCCCAATTACCTTTTGTGACCGTATTCAAGAGTTTGCCGTCTGTGCTGTACAGGTACAGATGGTTAAAGCCCGTGCGCTCCGACGCAAGGAGGAAGCGCTTTCCGTCTTTGAAAAAGTACAAATCATCGTTCAAATTTACCCAGCCGGAATCTTTTTCTGTGAGCAGCGATGTGAGTTTACCGGTCATGCGGTCTGCAAGATGAATGGTTACTTCGTACTGATTACGCGGCATCGTCTGCACAGCAAGCTGCTTGCCGCTTGGAAGCCACTGCACACGCGCCAGATACTCCACTTTCGCATCCACACCCGCCGTCACATCCAGCCACGTTGTTTGCGTTGGTTTGTCCAGTTCAATAATACCCAGTTTTACTTTCGGATTCGCCGTGCCGGCTTTCGGATAGCGCTGAAGAATATTCTCCGGTACGGCAGGCTTGATGTCGGGGAAAGTAATTTGACTTACCATAGATTCATCGCTTTGATGATACGCAATAGCACGCGAATCCGGCGACCACGAGAAACCACGGTCGTCGCGGTCGAACACTTCTTCCCAATAGACCCACGAGTGCGTACCGTTCAAAATAGTAGAAGAACCATCACTGGTAAGGCGCATCTCTGCTTGCTTTGCAATGTCGTACACGTAAAGGTCATTGCTTTTGACGTAGGCAAGTTTCGTTCCGTCCGGTGAAAAGCGCGTGGTTTCTTCTTTCACACCTTTAGCAACAGCGCGAAATTCTGCCGATTTTATGTCGAGCAGCACAATATCTTCGCCAAGGTCAATGTAAGCAAATGTACCCGTGCCGTTGAAAGCGAGTGGCGGGATGTTTTCCATGCTGCGAAGCGCTTTCATGCTTGCGCGAGCTTTCGCCATGTCGAAAAGCGGAGTGCGTTTCCCTGTTTGCGGATTGAGCGCTTCGTATGCTCGCTCTGCGGCTGGCTTGCGCACATCCAGCAGCACCAGTGTTCCGTCTGCAAGCCATGTTTTAACGGGTAATGCCGTAATATCGCGGTATTTTCCCGTATAAATCCCTTCGACCGTCATTTTCTGCGCGGTCGGCGTTGGGGCTTGTTGGGGTGCTGTTTGTGCGAGAGAAATTGCCGATAGAGCAGGTGCGATAAGGAACGCAGCCGTTACGAGCAGCGATTTTCGTGATAGCGGAGAAAGAGACATGGGGGAAGCGGGGAACGTGAACAAAAGCGTCAATTCGCTGCGAATATAGCAAAACGGCGAAAGATAGCGAAGAAATTACGTGTGCAGTTGGCATTTCCCCATTGTTATTTCTTTCGCATTATCTCTTCATTGATTTTGCCGTAGAAAATCTTGCAGGATGCGCCACGCAGCATGATATTTTTGTAGGCGGTCTGTGTCGTGAACCGAGAGGCGGTCGAGGCGTTTCGCGTCCATATTGTCCTCCAAGTCGGCAATTTTCACGCGAAGTGCAATGGGACTTGTTTTTGCACGTTCAATAAGCGCCATATACGGCTCACCGTCACGCTTGGTGAGGCAGTCCACCGCAAAGAGTACATCCTCGCTAAAGCCTTCTTCGCGGAGCGTCTCAATCGTCCATTCGGTATCTTCGACCACATCGTGCAGCACGGCGGCGGTCATCTCTGCTTCTGTGGTCATACGAAACATCAAGCGGAGCGGATGCAAAATATACGTTTTTCCCGCGCGGTCTTTCTGGTGTTCGTGGGCGGCGGCGGCAAGGGCAATGGCGTGGGCAAGATTGGACATAGTGTTGTGATTAAATGTACGTGGACAAAACGCTACAGCACCGGATTTTTCCATTCAACATCCTGAGCGCCCGCCAGATGATTCGCCATACGAGCAGCAGTGAAAAGATAGTCCGATAAGCGATTCAGGAATTTCCCGATTTCTTCGCCGACAGCTTCCGTGCGAGAAAGCGCCGTTTCGCAGCGCTCGGCGCGTCGGCAGACTGTCCGCGCAAGATGTAGATATGCCGCAGCCGGAGTTCCGGTAGGTAGAATAAATGCTTTCAACGGCATAAGCTCTGCGTCATATTCGTCAATCAACCGTTCCAAATATGCTGTGTGTGCAGCCTGTATGCGGGGTATCGGATATACAGGCGGCGGATCAAGCGGCGTGGCAAGATCGGCTCCGGCAGTGAAAAGCAATGCTGAAATTTCGAGAAGACTTGATTTGATGCGCTCCGGCATTCCTTGTGTCACCGCCACACCGATAAGTGAGTTCAACTCATCTATCGTGCCATATGCCTCAATACGCAGATGGTCTTTCGGAACGCGATCACCGCCGAATAAGCCTGTTGTGCCGTCGTCGCCGGTTTTTGTATAGATTTTTGTTGCCATTGAGTTTGAAAAAAATTGGTATTGTGCGGAGTTGTTTTTTATCACTTAATTTTTACCCCAAAAACAACATCATCGATATTATACAGCCTCCATGCGACTTTCAATATCCGCCAACACCTTCTTTGCCGCCAGAACGATATTTGTGCCGGGTCCAAAAATCTCTTTCACGCCCGCAGCATAGAGCGCATCGTAGTCTTGATGCGGAATCACGCCACCTGCCACCACCACAATATCATCTGCACCTTCTTTTCGGAGCGCTTCAATAAGTTGCGGAACCAAGGTCTTATGCCCTGCCGCAAGCGACGACACGCCCACAACGTGAACGTCATTCTCAATTGCCTGTTTTGCGGCTTCCTCCGGCGTTTGGAAAAGCGGTCCCATATCCACGTCAAAACCTAAATCGGCGAAAGCGGAGGCGATAATACGTGCTCCGCGGTCGTGTCCGTCTTGTCCCAGCTTACACACAAGCATACGCGGTCGGCGACCATATGCCTCGGAAAAACGCTCTGTTTCCGCCAGAAGATTGCTCACGTCCGTATTGTCGCTATATTCCGAGCGATACACGCCCGAAACCGTTGCTACATTTGCCTCGTAGCGCTTGAAAGCACGTTCCATTGCATCCGAGATTTCGCCGACGGTGGCACGCTTGCGAGCGGCATCTACGGCTGCTTCCAGAAGATTGCCTTCGCCCGAAGCGGCACGACGAGAAATTTCCTCCAATGCTGCCCGCACTGCGGCTGCATCCCGTGTGGCGCGAATCTGCTCCAAACGGCGTATTTGACCCTCGCGCACGGCGACATTGTCCACATCACGAATTTCAAGCACATCTTCTTTGTCAAGGCGATATTTGTTTACGCCCACAATGACGAATTTTCCTTGATCAATTGCAGCTTGACGGCGGGCGGCAGATTCTTCGATTTTTTGCTTGGGCAAGCCCGTCGCAATAGCCTTGGTCATGCCGCCAAGCGATTCGACTTCGCGCATGAGCTTTTGTGCTTCTTGGATAATAGAATTGGTAAGTGATTCCACATAATACGAACCGGCAAGCGGGTCAGCAACGTGCGTCACGCTGGATTCTTCCGCCAAAATGAGTTGCGTATTCCGAGCAATGCGGGCGGAAAACTCCGTCGGCAGCGCGATTGCTTCGTCGAACGAATTGGTGTGAAGCGATTGCGTACCGCCAAGCACAGCAGCAAGCGCTTCGATGGTCGTGCGAATAATGTTGTTGTACGGGTCTTGTTCTGTGAGCGACCAACCGGAAGTCTGGCAATGCGTCCGAAGCGCAGTGGAAAGATTCTTTTTCGGGTTGAATTGCTGCATCAGATTCGCCCACAAATACCGCGCAGCCCGCATCTTGGCTATTTCCATGAAGAAATTCATCCCGATTCCCCAGAAAAACGACAAGCGTGGGGCAAAAGCATCCACATCCAGTCCCCGCGCCAGTGCGGTGCGCACATACTCCAGCCCGTCCGCCAGCGTGAATGCCACTTCCTGCACCGCATTTGCGCCCGCTTCGTGCATATGGTAGCCCGAAATACTGATGCTGTTGAATTTCGGCATAAACTTACTCGTGTATTCGATAATATCCGCCACAAGGCGCATGGAAGGCTCCGGCGGATAAATGTAGGTGTTGCGCACCATGAACTCTTTCAAAATATCGTTCTGAATCGTGCCGGAGAGTTTGTCCGCCGAAACGCCCTGTTCCTCTCCCGCAACGATGAACATTGCCATAATCGGTATCACTGCGCCGTTCATGGTCATCGAAACCGACATTTCGTCGAGCGGAATCTGGTCGAACAAAATTTTCATATCTTCAACCGAATCAATCGCCACACCTGCTTTGCCCACGTCGCCCACCACGCGCGGGTGGTCAGAGTCATAGCCGCGATGCGTCGCTAGGTCAAACGCCACCGAAAGTCCTTTTTGCCCTGCGGCGAGATTTTTGCGGTAAAATGCGTTCGATGCTTCTGCCGTTGAAAAGCCAGCGTACTGGCGGATTGTCCACGGACGATTGGTGTACATCGTGGCATACGGACCGCGCAAAAAAGGAAAAATGCCCGGCATCGTCTCTTCAAAACTCATGGCTTCGAGGTCGGCAGCGGTGTAGAGCGGCTTAATGGGTATGCCTTCCTGCGTTTGGCGGGTGAGCGCGTCCAGTGGCTTTTCTTTGAGTTCTTTTTGCGCAAGTGCGCTCCATTGGTCGAGATTCGTAGGCATCGTAATTCCTTACATTGGGAGAAGTTGTTGGCGTAAAGATTGTTCTCTAAAAGAAATGAGCGTTTTGCAGCCAGAGCGATGATGAGAATGTTGTTCAATTAAAAAAAATTGAATCGTAAGCATTTGGACAGTGATACTTGGAACACAGACAAGAGTGTCTGTGCCACCAAAACCAGTTTCCATGCCGTAGCACAGACACTCTTGTCTGTGCAGATAGTTCAAGATAATTTCGTTCAATACCTTAGCAGCACACAAAACATATCGCAAACGTACAAAAAGCTCTTCAGACGCACAAGAAACAGCGCTGCAAAAGTGAAAAAAGAAATCTTGAATTCAAGAATCCTAAAAGTAATACTCTACCGAAATACAGACACGGCGAGCATCGAAAGCAAGATACTACTACTACTTCTTCATCGTCGTCGGTTAAACTATTCATGCCGAAATTCCAGTCGCAGCAAGTCTTGAAGAGCTTTCCAGACATCATCGAATGGGATAGTACCCACGACATTTTCTCCATTCAAAAAATCCTCTTCGCTCACCACCAAGGCGCGATATGGCGTATTGAAGGGTGTCCAATGCACAAGACCAAATTCGTTGAAAATGAACAAGACGACCGTAGGGCGCTTCCATGCTGCCGCTAAATGCACGACGGATGTATCCGGCGTCAGCACGGCATCGCACTCATGAAGCAAGGCAGCGAATTCGTGCAACGACGAGACCGAAGGTGCAAGAATTATTCCGCCATCTAAGTACGTCGTTTCGTATATGGTACGCGCTTCTTCGGCGTAGTCCGGCAATCCCAGCAAGACAACTTCAAATGCAGGAAAAGAGCGCTGCATCTTGCGCACAAGCCGAATGAAATTCTCTTGTCCCCAATACATTTCCTCGCCGCGCCCACTCAAGTTTATGCCCAGCCTGAATCGGCGCTGCTTCAGTGGGAGCTTTGCTTGGGCGGTGCGAACGTCTTCTTCTGAAAGCGGATATTCCAAGTCAAGATTTGTTGCCGCAGGGTCAATACCAAACGGCAAAAGCAACTGCGCAATACGATAGACAATATGAAATTCTGTTCGGTCAAGCAACGGAACAACGTGCGAATAGGCTGCCGCATTTTCTTTATCAATGCCAACCGAGAACCGTGAGCCGGAAACGCGCACAAGCAAAGAAGACGTTACCGAAGCATTGTCAATGAGGTCAATGACCACATCATACCCCACACGCCTCAAAGACCGCATCAGTCCAAGAAGTTTTGGAAGACTTTTCGTATAGCGCCACACGGTGTCGCAGTATGTCAGCGCCAGATGTTGTACGGTAAAATTATTGTCGCCAAGCATAATATCTATGCGGGCTTCAGGATATTTTTGACGTAGCACACGAAGAATGGGCGTAGAAACAATGACATCGCCAATACGATCTTGACGAAGCACAAGGATTCGGCAGAGTGGCGGAAGAGAAAAGCAATCGTCGGGCTTGGTAACGTGCTGTGTGCTACCTGAACCATACAACGTGCGAATGAATAAGCGGCGGAAAGCAAGCTCGAGCGTTTTAAGCATTGACAGTCGGGGAAGAAATTTTATAGGGGTGGTGTTTCAGAAAGAGGGGAAAATGTTTGAATACGCGGAAAAGCAACGAAAAACGCTGCACCTTTGCGATGTTCGGATTCGCACCAAATTTTACCATCCATCGCCTCCACTAATTTTTTGACAATAGATAAGCCCAATCCCGTAGAATGTTCGCCGCCCGTCGGGCGTGCCGAAAGGCGAGCAAATTTTCCAAAGAGGCGCTTCTTATCGTCATCGGTTAAGCCATTGCCTTCATCGCGTACGCAGCAGCAGACGTACTCATCATCTTCACATTGCATTGTGTCAAGTTCGACCCAGATGCGCTTGCTGAGAGGTGAGTATTTAAGAGCATTGGAAAGGAGATTTTCGATAATCTGCATATAAGCGTTTGGGTCAACGCCGATAAAATAGGTAATAGTAGGCTGCTCGAAGTGAATGATGAGGTTTTTGGGTCGTGCCAGTGATTCTACGTCAGCAATGAGCTTCGTGATAAGATGATTCACTTCAATGATTTCCACCGATAAATTGAGTTTCCCTTCATCAATCATATTCATATTCAGCAACTGCTTGATAAGTCCCATCATACGATTTGCTGACTGATGAATGAGGCTGGTGAAATGGTATAATTCCTCGCGAGAGAGCGTATCATGGTCATTTTCAACAAGTTCGGTGAGTGTCAGCACAGTGGCAAGCGGCGTTTTCAAATCATGTGCGGTGATACCGAGAATAGCATTTTTCTCATTATTTAATTCATGTAAGCGCTCGTTTGACCACGCAAGCTCTTGATTGCTCTCTTGTAGCTCTTGTGTTCGCTTGCGAACTTCTTCTTGCAAAAGACTATTTCGCTTTGCAATACTCCGAAGCCGCATCTGGACACCGCCCACTGCCATTCCGCATAGGAACAAGATAATACCACTCCGAAACCACCACGTTTCCCAAAAAGGCGGTATGACCACCAGACGTAACTGTAGTTCTCGTGCATTCCAGACTCCATCGGCATTCGTGGCACGAACGCGAAAAGTGTATTCGCCGGCGGGAAGATTAGTGTAGGTCGCAAAATTACGCGTTCCGAAAGACACAAACTCTTTGTCTATCCCTTCCATCATGTACGCATATTGGACACGCTCTATATTGGCAAAATCGAGTGCGGCAAAATTTAACTCAATGAGGCGGTCGTTGTGAGATAAGACAAGCTCTCTGAGACCCGCAACATCAGTATCAAACGTCCGGTCGGTATTAAATATTTTCACTGCCGTCAGCACAACGCTAGGTACGAAGGTACGTGCAGTAAGCATATCGGGACGAAACATATTCATGCCGTTCACTCCGCCAAAAAGTACATCTCCTTGTGCGGTGCGATAGAATGCGTTGGTATTGAATTCGCTGCTCTGCAAGCCATCGGCAGCGTCGTACATTCTAAAGGTGCCGGACTGCTTATCGAATCGTGCTAATCCCTTGTCTGTTCCCATCCACAAAAATCCCTTCGCGTCCTCGACAATACCATACACGTACTCATTCGTCAGCCCGTTTTGTGCGCCAAATACCGTAAAATTATCCTCAGCAGGATTGTGCCGACAAATACCGCTTACCGTGGCAAGCCACATTATCCCTTGACTATCGCGCATGATATGTTTCACCCAGCTATTCGGCAGACTATGAGCAGAAGAATCATGGAAATAGCGCTTCCAGCGATTGCGCTTTCGGTCGAACCTGCTTAATCCCAGTGATGTTGCTATCCATACCGTACTATCAACATCACAAAGCACTGCTTGGACGCGGTCATTGCTTATGCTTGCATTATTCTGCGGGTCGTGCCGAAAATGAGTAAAGGTGGACGTTCGAGGATTGAAATAATCCAATCCCTCCAGCGTTCCAATCCATAAGCAGCCATTTTTGTCCCACGTAGCAGCTCGAAAACGATTATTGCAGAGTGTTGTAGAATCATCGGGGTCATGCTGAAACACCGTAAACGTACGCTTCTTGGGGTCGTATCGGTGCAAACCGCCACCATCAGTCCCGAACCAAAAGATTCCCGCGCTATCACGGTTTATTGTCCAGACACGCCCTGATTGCAAGCCATAACCATCTTTTGCAGCAACAGGCAGTTGGGAATATGTTTTGGTGCGATGATTCCAACGAACAAGTCCGTCGTCAGTACCGACCCACAAGACACTGTCGCTTTCTTCATAAAAACTTCGCACGACCCGGTATGGCAAAAATGCTGCGTTCCCAATATCCGGCGAATGACGACCAAAGCGCTGACGCAAAGGATTCCAAACCGACATTCCGGCTGTCAACGTCCCGACCCACATTGTGCCGGAAACATCACAAAACAACGATCGAACAGCATTATCACCCAAACTCAAAGACATCTGTGGCACCGAACGACAGATATCTACTTCTGCATCGGCACTATCCGACATCCGATGGACGTTGGAAGAAATAATATTCACGCCATTATCCGTGCCAACCCACAAAAAACCACGTTCATCGGTGGCAAAACAAAAGACATTGCTTCCCGAAAGAGTATTGAAGCGTCGTGGAGCATCATTGCGCTGTGAAGTGTAGGCAAAGACTCGCATTTGACGTGTGCGTGGATTGTATCGCACAAGACCATTCCCTTGCGTCCCAATCCAGATACGTCCCAGCGAATCAGCAAAGAGTGCTTGAACGGCAATCTTTCCTTTCTTTGCTTGCGGCAAGGTAATTTCTTCTAGCGCAAAACTATTCTTCTCCATCTTGCCGAGAGTATGACAAAACAATCCACGCTTAGTCCCAATCCACAAGCGCCCCTCGACATCATTCGCCAAAGCAGTAATTTCTCCTGAGAGCGCTTGACGAGTAGCGTCGTCACGAAGAGTAGCGGGAATATAGCGAATTGGAGCTGTCAAGGCTTGCGTATAGGAAGGCTTCACTGTGTCAAGACAATGCAATCCTTTGTCGGTGCCAATCCATAATGTACCTCGCTTATCAGCCAGAAGAGCCGTCACAAAGCCACTTTGCAGGACAGACGCGGGCGCAACCGCCGACGAAGGCACAAGCGCACGTGCATCCGTCAGCAAGGGCATCAGCGTAGCGCGATTAGAATCTCGTTGGATATGTGATAAACCACCACCATTGGTACCAACCCAGAGATTGCCAAATGTATCGCGGACAATCTTTGTAATCCAACCGCTCGGCAAAGCGCCACGAAGAGCATTACTGGACGACATACTATTTTCGCTGCTTCGTGACGCTATGAACTTGTAGCCGTCGTATTTGTTGATACCGTCTTGTGTCCCAATCCAGAGAAAGCCCTTTACATCTTGAACGATAGCATAGACCGAACTTTGCGAAAGCCCCTGCTCAAGACCAATACGCACAAAAGAATATTCCTGCGCCGTGGAAGCAGACGTGCGTGGTGCTGTGGGTTGGCTTAGTATGCCTTGAAAGGCAGAAATAGGGTACGATGCAAAAATTGCCATCAGAGCTATTGCTGCAACAGCATTAGTTCTTGCCAAGTGCTTCAATATAGAACGGATAGGGTACATATAATCAACTTGTATTCACCCAAGAATCTTACATCGAGAGTGAGCCTTTACGAAATTCGGACTTTCCGATAAGCGCATTAATACAATACGGAACACCATCGGCGGCGGATTGCTTTGCCTCACCGAGGGCGTTTGCAATGTGGTCATTCGAGCGGATTTGCGTACCCGCACCGCCCAAACCCTTCGCCACAAGATGATAATCTGTATAATCCAGAACTGTGCCAACATCATCACCCAAAATAACGACTTGGTCTCTGGCAATCTGTGTCCAGCCTGCATCGTTCCCAATCACCGCTATAATGCCCATCTTGTGGCGCTTGAACGTATCAAATTCCATCAGCGAATAGCCGGCAGAACCGTCACCGTAGATAATCCACACTTCCGCATCCGGCTGTACCGCCTTCACACCAAGCGCAAACCCAGCGCCCACGCCTAATGTACCGAACACACCCGGATCATACCACGAAAGCGGCTTTTGCGGGCTGACCGAATAGGAAGCCGTCGCAACAAAGTCCCCACCATCTGCAACCAATACGGTCTTCTTCTCGAATACGCTGTCCATTTCGCGGAAAAGATGAAGCGGATTGAGAAAATCGCCCTGTGGAGTACAAAGAGACTCTTCTGCTTGTACCGCTATGTCGGCGTTGCGGGCGTTGTCGCGCTGGCGAAGTTTCTGTATCCACGCATCGTACTTGCCCGTATTCACCATCGCATTTGCCAGAGCAATGAAAAACGATGCGGGGTCGGCAAGAAGTGCAAGATTGGGAGTGCGATTTTTGGTAAGATCCTCATCCGAACGATTGACCGAAATATACGTGGCTTTGCGGCTAATGTGATTGCCATAATCCAATCGAAAATCTGCCGGAACACCCGAAAGCAAGACCACATCAGCTTCTTTGAGCGCCTCTTTGCGCTTATGACGCATCTGAAGCGGATGGTCTTTGCCCAGCAAGCCCCGCGCCATACCGGAGAGATACACGGGAATACCTAATCTCTCCACCGCATCGGCAACTTCTGCCACACGACGAGGATTGACAAGCGTTTGACTGCCGATAACCATAACAGGACGCTCGGCTGCTGCTAAAACCTTTGCAGCGGAGTGTATCTGTCGCTTGGAGGGAGCGTCCACATTGGGAATGATGAGTGGCAAGGATTCTGCAATCTGCACCGCAGAGTCCAACCCACCAAATAAGCCGTTCAGATGCCGACCCAGATACCAATTCAGCGCTTTTTGTTGGAAACTGAGTTGCTTGCCGGGCTGTGCGTCCTTGATATACCATTCACGGATGAGAGCTTCGGGGTAAAGGATGTCTATCGGAAGTTCCACAAAGACCGGTCCCGGCACACCGGACTGTGCAATTTCAAAGGCAGCTTTCAGAGCAGACGGTATTTGTGCGACTTTCGTTATCGCAAAAACTTCCTTGACGTGCGGCTTCATCAGCGCCACTTGGTCTATATCTTGCAGCGAACCACGCCCACGCAGAACAGTTGCCGCCGCGCCACCCAAGAGAATGAGCGGAGACTGCGCCATTTGCGCATTTTTGATAGCGGTGATAGTATTGGCAACGCCCGGACCGGCTGTAACAGCAGCAACGCCCGGAATACCTGTTAGCCGCGCAACGGCATCTGCCGCAAAGACAGCATTGACTTCATGCCGCGTGTCCACAACCTTGATACCAAGCTGCTTACAGCCGAGTAAGATAGGCGAGATATGCCCGCCGCAGAGAGTAAAGAGTGCTTGAACGCCTTGTCTTTTCAGGCACGTAGCCGTGAGCAATCCTCCATCCATACACAAACGCTCCTTTGCAAGTAAAATAGTGCAGCAAGCGAAACCTCGCTTGATACCACAATAACAATGAACATTGTGGGAAAATACAAAGTGTAACTGTTGTGTACAAGTGTGGAATCACAAAAAATCTGCTCCAACTGGGAAAACTTTTGCGAAAAACTTTCCGTTGGGCAGCGCAGTAATAATACCGCAAAAAATTGAGAGTAATCAGATTAGGACTTTCGCAAACTGTCCATGTTTGCTGTCATTCCGACGCAGGTCGGAATCTATCGGAAACGTGTACACGTCATGGATACCGACCTACGTCGGTATGACAGATGCGATTTGCGAAAGTCCTACAGATGATATATGAGAAAAGATAGCGAGGATGGCTATTGAGATGCCGCAGGGAGAGTCACAAGAAAATTATCTTTTTCTATTTCCTTTTGCCCCCAAGCGGCACACCGTTTGGGGGCTTTGCTGATAAACAAGCCTACAAGCTAACGTCTATCAATTTTCCGACGATTTGTTGTTCTTCTGTAAGGCACTCTGGATTACAGCTTTGTAATGCCCACGCAAGGCGTAATAGCGCTCACGCAGGATAACAAAGACCAAGATAAATGTCAGTGCCGCCAATGTCACACCAAGAACAATCAAACTCCGCTTCGGGCGGTCTTTTTTATCCGCCGGAACGGGTGGATCAATCATAATGAGCGACGGCTGCCGACGGCTCAGGTCTTGACGGTTCTGCTCAATAACGGGAATGATGAGCGCTTTGACTTTCGTGAAAACCTCCAAGTCGGCATACAGTCTCATGTATTCGAGTGCTACGTCTGCGCCGACGGTTGAGAGGGCAAAGTTTCCTGCCAGTCCGGGCTGATTCTCGGCGCGGGCGGCTTGTTCGCCGGATTTACGGAGAAGGTCGCGTTGGGCTAATGTGGCGGGGTCGTTCTCGCCGTAGAGCGTCCGTGCCAGTTCTACGCTCAGTTCTTGGCGATATTGCTGAACGCGAATGTCGGCTACGGCACTGGCGGCGGCTTTTGCTTGGTCAACGGCGGAAAAGAGCTTGTATTTGCGGGAAAATTTCAGAAGCGTATCGCGTGCTGCTACAAGACTGGAATCAGCTTGCCGGAAGCGTTGCTCTAAAAGATTCAAACTTGTGTGAGCTTCTTGCTGATAGATTTCATCCGCGAAGACATTACCAATCTCATAAATTTTTAATGCCATCCGTGCCGCTTCATTGCGGTCGGTGTGGAGCGTGGTGATGAGGTAATTTCCGTCCGCTTCGTTGGAAATAGTCACATATTGGTCGTATTCTTTCCTTAGGTCTATCCATTCCGTAGAATCAAGGCGGTAGATAGTGTGCAATTTGAAGAGCCGAATAACAGTGTCCTTCATCCGACGACTGTTCAGGATGACCGAAAACGAATACGTTTCCGTGCTGGCTTTGCCTGCTTTTGCCAAACCGAAATCCTTGAGCGCTGACGACAAGC
>JANYDO010000047.1 GCA_025363605.1 Candidatus Kapaibacterium sp. | reverse complement strand
AACACCCGGCGAACGATACCCGATCATGAAACCCGCAATAAACAAGCCCAGAAAAAATGCCAGAAAATGATTGGTAAGATGATACCCCAGCACAACCACTAGTGAACTGGCACAGAGCATCGTAATAGTCGTCGCAAGCGCCGCACCGCACATCACCCAACTCCAATCTATCGGGCTTTCGTCGGGGATGTCGTCGTCAAGCGTTCCTTGTAGCTTTTCGCCCACCCAACCCCCAAGAGCGGATAAAATCACGCCGTTGACAAGCATCACCACCAGCACGGCACTGTCGAGGTCGTGGAAGCCGCGAATGTTCATCATCGGCAGAACGATGAAAAGCACGATGCCCACTAATACCGCACCAATGGCGGGTTCCAGAATAGTTACGCCTTTGGAGAGGATTCCCTCGACGATGCCCGTCACGACAAAACCCGACAAAATGGCGATGATGGGAAACGGCAATGCCGAAAAAGATGAGCCGCTAATATATGCCAGAAACAGCGTAATGACTGAGCCAACAAAGGCAGAAATAAAGGCACTTTGGAGGTCAATGTATTTCATGGCGGGCTTCCTTGGGGAGAAAGATTATGACTGTTTGCGAAGGTGCAAGGTTTTGATGCGCACTTGCAGCGAAAGCATCCAGAAAAAGAGCATCGTAAAGCCACCAAACGCCAACGAAAAAATAACTTGCTTTATCAGATTCAACTCCTCTTTTTTGGTGCTGAGTACAGGTCCCATGCTGCCGTCATTGCCAGCGCCCGGATGCAAACCATCCATAATGCGCGGCATGATGAACATGAGGAATACAGCCGGAACAACGGCAAAAATAACATAGACCGCTGAGAGCCGACCGCGCCGTTCTTCGTTGTCAACAGCTTGACGTAAGGCGAAGTATGCGCCGTACATGAGTAGGAGAATGAAAATAGAGGTTTCGCGCGGATCCCAATTCCAAAATGAACCCCAATTGAACTTTGCCCAAATTGCTCCGGTGATGGTCGCAAGGAGCGTGAACAATGTCCCCAACGCCGCAGCCGACGACGACTTGATGTCGTACGCAATGTCTCGCGTTTTCAAATACCGAAAGCCATAGACCATTGCTACAATGTAGGCGAGCATTGCTACCCACGACATCGGCACGTGGAAGTAAAGATTTCTCGCTCGCTCTTCGAGTTGCGGAATAAAAGGCAAGGTTAGAAGTGGGTTGGCTACGATGAGGCTTTTCGCTAGGAAAATATTGTCCGTAGCTGTGCTGTCGCGCTCTATCGAGAGTACTGCCGTTTTCATGCCGACCAGTTGGGGTGCGAGAGCCACCGGAACACGCACAAATGCTTGTGTTGGCTCGCCTTCGCTAAAGTCCGTCATTTTGACGACAATCGGCTCATTTCGCGCTGTTGTCGCTGGCATTTCGTCAAGATGAACTTTCACGGGCACGACAGGATTTGCTCCCGCGCGGCGCATAATCACGGCATCGGCAAACGTTCCGGCTGTGTGCGGAGCAAGTGCCAGTACGACCGTGAGCGTAAGCACCGAAGCCAGTATCCAGCGCCACCACGTAGGGCGTGGTTTGTCTAGTGCGGGATACAAGCCCAGATACAGCCCTAAAGCCACACCGGAGAATTGAATGAGGTATTTCATATGGTTGTCTTATACGGGAGTTTATTGTCCGATGAGAGCTTTATAGGAAGCCACATCAAGCAATGCGCCGATTTCTTCAGGATGTGAGAGTTCGATTTTGATAATCCATCCCGCACCGTAAGAATCATCGTTGATGGCTTCGGGAGCGTCGTTGACGGCGGTGTTAAACTCAAGGATGGTGCCGCTTACAGGAGCAAAAAGGTCGGCAACGGTCTTGACGGCTTCAATCGTACCGAAGACATCGCCTTGGTTCATGCTTGCGCCCGCATCAGGAATATCCACATAGACAATATCGCCAAGTTCGCCTTGCGCATGGTCAGTGATGCCAACTGTGGCAGTATTGCCTTCGATGCGCACCCATTCATGTTCTTTGGTATATTTCAGGGTTTCGGGGAACGTCATATTGCCTCCAAGGGAAGAAAGTTCGATGAAAGAGTGTTAGTTGGTAGTCTTTTTTTCAACGTGTCAAATCACATTCCATGTAGTAAATATCAGGGAATGGATTTACATTATACGGCGGAATTTCGTAAAATCCAAGTGATGAATAGATAGCAATAGCACGGTGCATCTGTTCTCGTCGGGTGTCGAGGCGCATACAACGGTAGCCGCTTGTTTTCGCTGCCTTCAGAATATGTTCGCTCAGAAGTTTTCCCAGTTTCAAGGAGCGAAAGGCGGGGCGCACATACAAGCGCTTCATCTCGCAAACACCATCCTCCAGAGGGCGCATGGCAACGCATCCTGCGGGCTCGTCGTTTACAAAAGCTAAGAGTATTGCGCCAGCAGATGGGGCGTACTTGCCGGGCAAATGCGCCATTTCTTCGTCAACATTTTGAAAACTGAGGTCGAAGCCGTACTCTGTCAAGAGTTCCCCTGCTAATACCCGAAAGAGTTGAATCGTTTCGGGGGTATCTGCTTCAGTTATCGTGATAGTTGGGGGAGCAGATGAATTCATTGTTTGTTGCTGTAATGCGCTGCCAGCTTAGAAATCTTGCCAATTATGAGTGTCGAGATATTTGGTATCAAACTCACCGGAGATAAAATCTTTGTTGTCCATCATTTTCAAATGGAATGGGATGGTCGTTTGAATACCTTCGATGACAAATTCCTGCAACGCGCGTTTCATGCGGGCAATAGCTTCGGTGCGGTTTTCGCCGATAGAAATGAGTTTTGCGATAAGCGAATCGTAGTAAGGAGGGATAGCGTACCCTTCGTAGATATGAGAATCCACGCGAACTCCGGGACCGCCGGGAAAATGCAGTGCCGTGATTTTACCGGGCGAAGGGCGATAGTTATGGTAGGGGTCTTCCGCATTAATACGGCACTCAATCGAGTGACGGCGCGGCGTACCACCTGAGATAGAGAGCGGTTCTCCGGCAGCCACACGAATTTGCTCTTTCACGAGGTCAATACCGAGCGCTTCTTCGGTAACGGGATGTTCTACCTGAATACGAGTGTTCATCTCCATAAAGTAGAAATCGCGGTTCTTATCCACAAGAAATTCGATTGTTCCTGCACCTTCGTAATCCACGGCTTTTGCTGCTTTGACGGCTGCATCGCCCATTTTTTTGCGCAATTCCTCGTCCAGAATCGGCGAGGGTGCTTCTTCGATGAGCTTTTGGTGGCGGCGCTGAATTGAGCACTCACGCTCGTTGAGGTGAATGACGTTGCCGTGTTGGTCGCCAAAGACTTGAATCTCAATATGGCGCGGCTCTTCGACAAATTTTTCAATATAAAGGTCGGGATTGCTAAAGGCTGCTTCGGCTTCATTGCGAGCCGTCACAAATGCTTGCTCTACGCCGTCAAGCGATGTAACAAGGCGCATTCCTTTGCCGCCGCCGCCGGCGGATGCTTTCAGCATCACCGGTACGCCTATCTCCGCCACAAAGCGCTGCGCATCTTCCAACGTCGAAACGATGCCTTTGCTGCCCGGGATTACCGGTACATTGGCTTCGCGCATGGTTTCTTTGGCAACGGATTTGTTGCCCATTTTGGAGATGGAAAACGGCTTGGGACCGATAAACTTGAACCCGCAATCGGTACAAATTTCGGCGAAGTCGGCATTTTCGGAGAGAAAGCCGTAGCCCGGATGGATAGCGTCTGCTTCGCTAATTTCGGCTGCGGCAATAATGGAAGGCACGTAGAGGTAGCTTTGCTTGCTTGCTGCCTGACCGATGCAAATTGCTTCGTCAGCAAAGCGCACGTGGAGCGAGCTGCGGTCGGCTTCGGAGTAAACAGCGACAGTTTTTACGCCGAGTTCGCGGCAAGCACGGATGATGCGCAAAGCAATTTCGCCACGATTGGCAATGAGAACTTTCTTAAACATAGCGTCAAGGAATTACGAATGAAGAATTACGAATTGCGAATGAGCAAGGCGCTTCAAAGCGTTAGTTCTCGTCGTTCATGCTCGTAATTCGTCATCCGTAATTCATTAAGTATCTTTAGTCTAGTTCGACCAGCATAAGTGGTTGGTTGTATTCGATGGGCTGCCCGTTTTCTACAAGGATCTTTACGACTGTGCCTGAGACATCACTTTCTATCTCGTTCATCAGTTTCATTGCCTCGACGATACAGAGCGTAGCGCCTGCGGTGATGCGCGAACCCACTTGTACAAATGAGTCTGCATCCGGCGCCGGAGCACGATAGAAGGTTCCGACAATAGGCGAGCAGACTTGATGCGCTTGCTTGCCTTCCGGTGCTGTTGGTGCGGCAGCTTCGGGTGCGGTGCCTTGTGGCGGTGCGGCTGCAAACTGCGGTGCTGCCAGAGCAGGAGCGGCGTGTGCGGACGAAGGTAGGTGAATTACCTGCGGAGCGCTTGCGATGGCGGCTTGATGCTCAGAGAATTTGGAAAGGCGCAGTTTTATTCCCTCTTCTTCGATTTCTAGGTCAACGGCTGTGCTTTCATCAAAGATTTTTAGCAAGCGTCGAAGGTACTGCAAGTCCATAGCGGGTAGTAATGAGGTTGAACGATGATATTTTCTGATGTCAGCGAAATTAAAGTCATGGTTGAGCCGAAAAACTAGCCCTTCACACGCTCAATATATGCGCCGTTGGAAGTGTCAATGCGAATCATATCACCTTCGTTCACAAAAATCGGCACAGGAATTTCTGCACCGGTTTCCATGATAGCAGGCTTCATGATATTGTTCACCGAATCGCCTTTTACGCCCGGTTCGGTCTGCATAACGCGCAGAATGACGTGCGAAGGCATTTCGATAGACAAGATGTCTGCTTCATTGAAGGTAATATATGAATCAGAGCCTTCTTTGAGGTATTTTGCGTAATCGCCGACAATTTTGGGATCAACCGACACTTGGTCGTAGCTTTCTTTGTCCATGAAGACGTAGCTGTCGCCATCTTTGTAGAGAAATTGGTATTCACGCTTTTCTACGCGCAAAAATTCCAATGTTTCGCCGGAACGGAAGCGCGTTTCGGTGAGCTTCCCACTGCGGAGATTACGCATCTTTACTTGATAGAAAGCACGAAGATTGCCCGGTGTGCGGTGTTCGGATTCTAAAATGAGGCAGGGGTCATTGTTGAATTTTAGGACTGCGCCTTTTCTCAAGTCTGCGGTTGTAGCCATAGTGCAAATGATGGGTGAAAACAAAAAAAAGAGGAGACGGGCGGATTTGAACCGCCGTAGAAGGTTTTGCAGACCTCTGCCTAACCGCTCGGCCACGTCTCCTTGATTGGTCGCAGTGTTGTCTAGTGCGTAGATGACGCTGCGAGAGTACATTTTCAAAAACAGACTGCAAATGTAGAATTTTTTTTTGTAACCACCAAATGCTAACTGTGGCAAACGCAATTTCTACTCCTCAAAACGCTCTACGGTTTTTACACCTTTGATTTTACGCAATTTCAAGAATAATCGCTCCAGATGCTCCGTGTTTTTGACATAGACCGTGACAATGCCCTCAAAGATTGAGTCAAACGAATCAATGTTCACGCCGCGAATATTCGTGTTGTTGTAGGACGCAATCGCCGAGGTAATGTCGTTCAGCATTGCCGTTCGGTCTTCGCCCGTGATGCGAATTGCTGCCAAAAATTTTCCGTCGTTCTCGTTCTGCGACGACCAGTTCACCTCGATAATGCGCGGCTGAAGCGCTTCAGACATCGTTTTGATATTTTTGCAAGCGCGGCGGTGAATTTTCACGCCACTCCCAATCGTAACCACACCTACAATATCGTCGCCCGGCACGGGATTGCAACATCGCGCGTAGGAATAGAGAATGTTGCCACCACTGCCGTTCAGCGTAATGCTCGTTTCGGTGCGGGCTTTGGAGGTAAATTTGTCAATGGTGATGATGCTATTTTCTTTTTCTTTTTCGCTAATAACTGGTGGTGCTGCGGCTTTGGTCTTTGCCGGATTCGCCGGATAACGCTCCTCTGCCACTTTCGCTACCACGTCCACATCCAGTGTCCCCGCCCCCAGAGCCGCATACAGGTCGCCTTTGTGCGGGAATTTGAAGAGCGCAGCCAGTTTCTCCATGTCGTCGTCGTTCATGCGCACGTCCAGCTTCTTTATCTTGCGCTCCCAGAGTTCGCGCCCGTCTGTTGCCAGTTTGCGATTTTCTTCATTGAGAAATTTACGGATAGCAGCTTTTGCTTTGTGCGTCGTTACGAAGCGCTCCCAGTCCTTGCTAGGAGATTGGTTCTTCGAGGTCAGCACATCTACTTGGTCGCCGCTTTGGAGCGTGTAGTTGAGCGGCACGATGCGCCCGTTCACCTTTGCACCAATGCAGTGATAGCCGACTTTACTGTGAATATCGAACGCAAAATCCACCGGTGTCGCGCCTTTGGGCAATATCCGTAAATCACCTTTGGGCGTGAAGACGTAGATTTCTTCTTGGAAAAGATTCAGCTTGAAACTCTCAAAGACCTGTTCGCTGGCTTCGTCGCCGGCATTTTCAAAAATATCGCGTACCCATTGCGCCCATTCTTCCAAGTCCTTGTCCTCCACGTAGGAACCATTGGTGCGCTCTTTGTACTTGAAGTGAGCAGCCACGCCGAGTTCCGCGATTTCGTGCATGGAGCGAGTGCGAATTTGCACTTCCACTTTTTTGCCGCCGGGACCAATGACCGTCGTGTGCAGCGACTGGTAGCCGTTTTTCTTGGGAACAGAAATATAGTTCTTGAAGCGCTCCGGCACAGGCGTATAGATGTCCGACACAATACCATAGACCACAAAGCAGTCGTTTACATTATCGGTATCCAGAATAATGCGGATAGCAAAAAGGTCGTAAATATCATCCAGCGATTTTACGCGCTTGAGCATCTTATTGAAAATCGAGTACAAATGCTTTGCTCGCCCGCTAATATCAGCTTTTAAGCCATATTCCTTCAGGCGCTCTTCTATCGGTGTTGCAAAATTGGTGATGTAGTCTTCCCGTTCGCCGCGTTTGGTATTGAGGGCATTTTTGAGCTGGTCATATGCCTCGCGGTTGATGTATTTGAAGGATAAATCTTCCAGTTCCCACTTGATAGTACCAAGCCCGAAGCGGTGTGCGAAGGGTGCGTAAATGTCTAATGTTTCCTGTGCCATCCGCTTTTGCTTGTGTTCGGGCAAAAACTGCAAGGTGCGCATATTGTGAAGGCGGTCGGCAAATTTGACCAAAATCACACGCACATCGCTTGCCATCGAAAGCAAGAGCTTGCGGTAGCTGGCGGCTTGGCGGACTTCATGGCTTTTGAACACATCGCTGATTTTGGTTACGCCATCCACGATGCGGGCTACGTCCTCGCCAAATTCTTCTTTGATGTCTTTGAGCGTATATTCGGTGTCTTCTACCACGTCGTGCAGCAACGCTGCTATGACCGAAACATCGTCAATACGGACTTCACGGGCAACGATTGCCGCTACTTCGGCGGGATGCGTGTAGTACGGCTCACCGGAAGCGCGTAAATCCAGTGAGTGCGCTTGAACGCAAAAGCGAAATGCTTTTTCGATAAGTCCTTCGTTGAGTTGGCGTAAGTTGTTGCGACATTCTTGCAGCAAGTATTGGAGCGTATCTTCGATATGCTGCTGTATCTGCTCCGGTGTGGGGTTGGCAGGAAAGGGTGGCTTGCTGGATTGTACGGCGATTGCTGGCATGATAACATCTCTCGTTCGTCCTGCAGTGATTATGCAAAACGTGATTGTGCAGACTTTGTGAGCAAAATTTGTTCGTGGTAGTGCCGTATTGTACGCATTTTTTCGGCAAAAGTCAAGTAATTGCTTTTCTTCGGCGGAATAAACCCGCTAAAAACCGTATATTTGCGGCATGGTTGTTTCTTGCTGCACAGCATTATCTCTCATTTCCAAAGGACGCACTCCATGAAATTTCCCTACTATTTTGTATTCGACATCGAAACCGTTGGTTTCCCGATTGACCATTTCGACGAAGCCCAGCAAGAATACCTTCTGCGTGGCGCACAAACAGACGAAGACCGCGCAAAAAAAGTCCGCGAGTTCTCGCTTGCTGCGCTCACGGCAAAGATTGTCTGCATCGGCATTGTGGTGATGGAGTGGCAGCCCGGCTCAGAACCGAAGAATGTTTGGCAAAGTGCTCTCATTCTAGATGAAACGCTGGAAGCTGGTGAAAAGAAGCGCATGGATTTACCCGGCGGAACAGTTGCTTACGCCTTTGACGAACCCACGATGCTTACCGCATTTTGGAAGACACTCGGAAAATACTTCGACAATGCCCATTTGGTGAGCTTCAATGGCAAGGAGTTCGATGCACCGTTTCTGATGTTGCGCTCGGCGGCGTGTCGGGTGCGCCCTTCCAAAAAGATTGTGGAGATTGACAAAAGCTGGGATAAAACAAAAAAGCACGTTGATTTGCTGAAGGAGCTTACTTTCAATGCTTACGGCGCGAATATGAGCGGCGCAACGCGGAAGTACAATTTCGATTTTTACGCCCGCGCGTTTGGTATTCCTTCGCCCAAGTCCGAAGGCGTTCACGGCGGGAATGTCGGTGAATACTACGCTGCGGGGCGCACGGAAGAAATTGCGGACTACTGTATGCGGGACGTTCATGCCACATGGGAATTATTTCGGTATTGGCATGAATACTTGGATTTTGGGGAGTAAATCAAAAACCCATCCAAAACGACTTCTATCAATGCGGATGGGTTTTTGCTGCAAAGTATAACGTCAGTTTAGCGTAAGCCCAAAATATGTGCTATCGAATATAAAATATCGCCATACACATTATCCCGCAGACCGCGCAAAAGCTGAAATTCCAGCGATGACGAGCACACAAACGGGCGCAGCATCCACGAAATCTGCACCGCCACAAAGCCATAAAGCAGAAACCAAAAGCGAATGAAATAGGCTTGGACTTTTGTATGATTGTCTGCCTGCTCTTCGGAAAGTGCTACGGAAGACGCTTGCAGACTTGTTTCGTCGTCGTCCCCATGATGCACACGCAGCACAGCACCCGCACTCACAGGCGGTGCATAAATTGCCCGAAAAAATGCTGCTCCCAAAAACCACGCTACGACAAAAATTCCTACGTTCAGGAGCTTGAAGAACGCATAACTGCTTGTGGTCATGCCAAAAAGCAGCGTGACGGGCGAGAGCGCCACAAGTGCAAGGCTGATAATGGCAGTGCCGCCCAGCAAAATAACGACCGTCTGCATAAATGTCCGTCCGATGCCGATGAGCGAGCCGAAAATAAACAGCGTCGGGAAGGTGATAATAATGGTCAGCAAAAATAGAAGCGGGAGTTTTACTGCCGACGAGAGTGCTTGCAATAGGCTATGCTGCAAGCCAAGCACAAATCCATACACAAAAAACGACACGCACGAAATCGCCAAGAGTGCCGCAGCCATCAGGCGCAGATGCTCTTTTGCAAGAATGCTTTGGATGAAGCGTTCACGGTTTTGCAGAATCGCCATGAGCGTTTGCATAAACGAAGTCCTTTCGGAAAGAGGAGAAAACAGTGATGACCGCTTGCTTACCGTAGGCGCGGCATTGTGTTCAAGCGGTGCAATCGTAGCGATATGGGCGATAATTGCCTCGTTGTTGAGCGTGAGAGAATCGTTTGTTGTGGAGTTTTGCCAGAGCCGCGAAATCTCAGCAAAATCATCTGTGGGCAAGAATTGATGCTGCTTGTTCATACCGCACCTCCTTCATCTTTCCGCATACATCCAAGCAGTTTGTCCTTGATGCGGCTAATCTTCACGCCCACATTTGTTTCCGTCAAGCCCGTTATCTCGCTTATTTCCTTGTACGAACACTCCTCCAGATATAGCACCATTACTGAGCGGTCAACCTCCGGCAGCGCCGCAATGCAACGCTGAAGCTGTTCGATGCGTTCGCGTGTGTGGTCGTCCTCAGGGTGCGACGTGGTTTCCTCTATCCATGAAATGCGCTCCGATGTAGGTTTGCGGCGTTTGGTATCGTATGAGAAGCGTAACGCCACGTTCAGTGCAATGCGGTAGAGCCACGTCGAAATCTGCGCCTCACCCCGATAGGTGGGAAGCGCCTTCCAGAGTTGCACAGCAATTTCTTGGAATAAATCCTCACGGTCTTCGCGCGAGGCGGTGTATGCCTTGCAAAGGCGCATGATACGGGCTTTGTTATCGTTTAGCAGTTGCACGAACTCTGTTTCGCGCCCCGTAGTGCTTTTGGTATCGGTTGTTTGCGTCATGCTGTGTGGGCGGATTAGTGTTCGTTAAGTTGTTGGAGTGCGGATTGGAGCTTGTCGCGCAAGGGGTAAAGTTCTTTACTTATCAATTTTTTGCTGAAATTTGCTATTTGCAATGATATAAATAAGATTACTAACAAAATGATGCTCCATAAGGGCAGATCGTTCCAAAATCCCAAAATTAGTAGTCCAAAGATTACTGGACTCAGCAACGGTGTAGTTTTTTCTCGAAAGTTAATTTCTTGTTTAACTCGCATGAGTTGCATTTGGAGATATTCACGACTGGTGTTGTGATTGAATGTGCGCATTTTGAATTTGACTGTTCCATGAAAAACAAGGAAACTCAGCGCTGTTAGCATAAATGCCAGACGAAAGGCTATTTTGTCGGGTTTATTGTGCCATATTGCCTCAAGTAGTTCCAGTGTAAATATGCAAAACAAGGAACTGTCAAGAATGATTTGACCCCACTGTCCGGTGCCGAAAAGGAGGTTGAAATTACTGATCTCTTTGTTGATATGAGTCATCATTGCACGTTCTTTAATAGTAAATGATTCATTTGTCGTTGATTCCTGCCAAAGCTGTTGCAAGTCCTGTATTTCCTTGCTGCCCGGAGCATCGCTATTTTGCATAGCAGTCTCCTTTTTGCTGTGGGCATTGCCCGAAGAGCGTCAATGTGAAGTCATAGTGTGCCATTGTTTGAAGTGGTTTTGTTTGTGTGGTTCGCTTGTCATAGATATTATTCCCTTTCGGGTGATTGATTTATATTTTTAGAGACAAGAGATTCGATGTGTCCTACGATGTTGATAATCTGTTCTTTGGAAAATATCGCTCCTGCCGAACACACGGTCTTGATACGCTCAATAAAGTGCGGGAGCGA
>JANYDO010000019.1 GCA_025363605.1 Candidatus Kapaibacterium sp. | reverse complement strand
TCGGTTGCGCTTGGGTCAACAGTGTTGGGAGATTCTACGGGGTTCGCTGTTGGGGCATAATTGTCCTCGCGGTTGGTGCGGGGGGACGTTTTTTTGTTTATGTCCTTGAGTGCGTCAGGTGTAGATTTTCCGGCGGGCGCTTCCGTGCTTGTGCTTGGAGTATTGGCGGCAAGTGTAGAAGATTTTTTCTCTTTGCTTTTCAAATGCTCGGCATACTTTTGACGAATGCGTTCTCGTGCTGCTTCGCGCTCGGCAACGGTTTCTGCATTTGCTTCAGCAAGAGAGCCGCTTTTAGGCGTGATTTTGGCGTTTGCGCTCTTAGCGCTTGCGCTGTTCGTGTTGCCTGTTGGTGTTGTCTCCGATGTGCGTTTTTCTGCCATTGTTTTATTTGCACTACTTTCTGATGAAGCAGCAGTACGGCGAGCCTTGCGTGGTTCTGCATTGCTCGTTGTAGTTGGAGCAGCATTTTCTTGTGTAGTTGTGCTTTCGGAGGTTTTTGTACGCTTGGGCTGAGTTGCTTTCTTTGATGTCGGTTCTGTGATAGAGTTTTCGGCTAGAGCTTTTTCCGTACCAGCTTTTTTTGCTGTGGATTTGCTTGTCGGCATCTTGTTTTCTGGCGCTTGACTTCCAGATACCTGATTTCCAGATGCTTTTCCTTTGGTTTCGGGTGCTTTTGTAGCCGGAACTTGCTTTGCCGGTGCTTGATTTGCCAGTGTTTTTTCAGCAGCTTTGGGCGTTTCGCTGGAGCTTGGAATACGTGGTTTTTCGCTCTCAGGAGCCGAATTTTTGCTCGTAGGCTGTGCGTTTTCGGGTGCTGTTGTTTTTGCGGCTTGGTTGCTGCTATTGTTATTGGGGGATTCAGGCGAATTGTTCGCTACGGTGTCTGCGTTTGCTTGCTTGTCGTTACTGGGTGCTGTGTTGTTTTGCTCTGCTGCTGTTTGTTCTTGCTCCGCGCTTTTTTCGGATTTGCTCAAAAGCGAGTCGTAGCGGCGTTCTTGCTCGTCTTTAGAAAGTTCGCGTTGTGCTGGCTGAGAAGTGCCGTCTGCGCCTTTATTCTTGAGCGCGACGTAATAAATACCGCCGCCCAAAGCCACTGCGCCCATGACTAACCATGGCAAAACAGTACGTTTTTTCTTTTCTTCATTTTTCGCTGCCGGCTTGATTGGTTCTGCGGGTGTGAGTTTTGTGTTCAGTGCTTCCGGCGTAGGTGGAAGACTGCTACTACTTTCGTTAGGAAGGCTGCCAAAAGTGCTAAAAGCCTCATTGTCATTGGTGCTTGGTTGTGCGCTTAGGCGCTCTTGTTCTGCCATTGCTTGCTCGGCTCTCATTGCCTGCATACGGCGCTCTACCTCAAGCTGCATCGGCGTTTTGGTCAGCGTCGGCGCGGTGAAGACGGTTGGTGCATTCGGTGCCGACGCAGGGTCGGGCGTTTTGCTGAAAAAAGCGCTCAAGCCCGATTTTTCGCGTGGTTTGTCCTGTTCAGGTGTTTCCGCTTGTGCTTCGGCAATCGTTTGTTCCGATGTGTTTTCGGGTGACTGCTGAGGGGCAATATTGGATTCGCTCGCAAGCAGTGACGCTTGTTGCGGGGGGGCTTGCTGCGGAGGAATTTGCATAGCAGGGCGTGGTGAAGTCTCTGCTGCACCACTTATCGCCGCACCTATGGCAGCGGCAGCTACGGCTGCTGTGCCAAGAACTACACCCGTTGTACTGGCTGTTTGCGCGGGAGGTGTTGAGGCAATGATTTGCTGCACTTCGGGCTGAACTTTTTGCAGAAGTCGCGCAAATTCTCGTGTTGTGGGTATTCGTTCGCGGCGGTCTTTGGCAATGGCGCGTTTGACGACGTTGGCGAGAAATGGCGGGATGTTCAGTTCCGGCATATCTTCGGTAATATCAGGCGTAGTTTGTTGCAAAATTGCTTGACGAAGACGCGATTCCGAGTCACGGTCACTCACGGTAAAAGGCATTTTACCCGTAATCATGCGGTAAAGAATGACACCTAAACTGTACACATCACTGCGCTCATCAACGCCTTCACCGCGCACTTGCTCCGGCGACATATACGCAATTTTTCCGGTGCGTCCCGCAGCGCGGGCAAGAGCGGCATTGCCGAGAAGCGGCGCAATACCAAAGCCTTCTATCTTGGCAGTGTTATCGCCCGTAATAATGATGTCGCTTGGCTTCAAATTACCATGCAAGAAGCCTTTGGAGTGAGCCGCCATAGCGCCGCGCAAGGCTCCATTCAAAAGCTGAAGCGCACTTTCGTGTGGCATCGGGCGTGACTTCTTACTGAGAAGATTGTCTAAACTGCGTCCGGGCGCATATTCCATGATGACGTGCATCGTGTCGCCGCTTTCGACCACATCCAGCACCCGCACGAGATTTTCCTGCCGAGGCATAGACTGAAGCGATTTGGTGGCTTCTTTGAGGCGCTTGCGCACTTGCGGCTCGCGCACAAGGTCGGCGTTGAGGGACTTGACGGCTACGTCGGTTTTGGCTTCTGTATCCCGTCCGCGACGGACAATGCCCGTTCCCCCAGTGCCAATGCGGTCGGAAACGGTATAGTTCTGTATCTTCTCAGGCATAGTCAAATGAAAATCGTGAAAAAAGTTTTCTGTCGGTGAAATTATTGCGCAAGAGTAATGCGATTGGTCAGCGTACCAATGCCTTCAATGGTACATTCTACTTCGTCGCCCACTTGGAGCCAGCGCGGAGGAGTGAAGACTTTGCTGCCGTTCAGTTCCAGCAAGCATCCCGTTCCGCAGGTTCCGCTTCCGATTACTTCTCCGGGATGAAGCTCCACGCCGTAACTGATGCGCTCAATAATCTGGGCAAATGTCCAGTGCATATCCTTCACGTTGCCGCGCGAGACGGTTTCGCCGTTGATGGAAGCCGTCATGGGTAAATCATAATGATTGCCTTTCGGCGTAGAGATAATGCGGCTTTTGAGTGTTTCTTTGCTGACAAGGCAGGGACCGATGGACGTAGCAAAATCTTTTCCTTTTGCCGGACCAAGACTCATTTGCATTTCTTGCATTTGCAGCGCACGAGCACTCCAGTCGTTCATCACAGTCAAGCCGTAGATATGTTCATCGGCGCGTTCTGCGGGAATGTTCTTACCGCCTTTGCCAATGACAATGGCACATTCAAGTTCAAAATCAAGATTCTGTAAGTGCATCTCTTGTACGCTTACATTGCCGCCGCCTGTCACCGAGAGGTGATTAGTAAAATAGAAAATCGGAATTTGGTCGAACACGTCAATCATATCCAGCCCGCGATTGCGCCGTGCGGTCTCGACGTGCTGTCGAAAGGCATAGCCATCGCGCATAGATACAGGGTGCGGCACGGGTGCGAGTATCTGCACTGATGAAGTTTCGATAACTGTTCCGACAGGAACAGGCGCGTGATGATTGGAAGCGTACCACGCCCCAAGTTTATGTGCTTCGTGATGGGCAATTTCGCCAGCGCGGAGATATTCAAGAATGTTGGACGGCATCGCCTCCAAATGCCCGTG
>JANYDO010000506.1 GCA_025363605.1 Candidatus Kapaibacterium sp. | reverse complement strand
ATTTGCTTTCCAACTCACCCAAGCCGCAGATGTTGAGCTTTCGCTCTACGACCTCACGGGCAAAAAAATCGCCACGCTTCTCAATAGAACGCTTCCCAGTGGCGAACACCGTATTGAGTGGGACAAAACCGCAGGCGGCATGGCGCTTGCCTCCGGCAATTACGTCTTTGAACTTCTGACCACAAGTGCTGCCGGGCAATTTCGCCAAGCAAAAGTAATGACCGTGCGGTAAAGAAATCATTGACTGAATAGGCAGGAGTGTCTGTTCTACCAAGGTCGGAAATCATTAGGATTCTTCGTGGTGCAGACATTCTTGTCTGCATGATTTGCGAGAATCTGAATCACACAAAAAACAAAAGCCCGCAAGAACGTTAGTTTCTTGCGGGCTTTTGTTGTATGTACTACGGTTACTAGAGCGACCCAAGGAAGGCTAAGAGTGCATCGCGATCAGCTTTAGGTAAGCGGCGGACGTAATCACGCGATTGCTGCGACTCGCCACCGTGCCAGAGAATTGCTTCCATCGCATTGCGAGCGCGTCCGTCGTGGAGCAGGAAGGTGTGTTTGTTCACCGTTGCGGTCAGACCAAGCCCCCAAAGCGGTGTTGTGCGCCATTCGCGTCCGTTTGCTAGGAAGTCGGGGCGATTGTCGGCAAGACCTTCACCCATGTCATGCACAAGCATATCGGTGTAGGGGAAAATAAGCTGATTCGACACTTCCGGCACACCGTCAAGCGTACCGGTACGCATAGAGGGAGTATGGCAAGCGTTACATTTTGCTGCGTCAAATACCACTTTACCACGTTGTACCGTAGGGTCGTTTACATTGCGCCGAGCCGGAACGCCGAGTGTGCGGGTGTAATGGACAACAGCAGCCAATGTAACATCATTTACTTCAGGAGCGTGTGCGGGGATTGCTTGAAGCTGCCCTGCCGAGCTTTCCGTCGGGAAAAGCGAGGTCGTTACGCCCATGTCGCCGTTGAAAGCCGCTGCATTTTGTTGTAAGAGCGAAGGCTGATTTGCTTTCCAGCCAAAGCGCCCGATAACGACTTTTTGCGACTTCACGTCCCAGACGTAGTTTGCTTTACCGGAAATACCATCGTTATTGCGGTCGCTGGGGTCGGCGTTGGCAAGAATGGTTTGTTCGTCAAGTGCTTCCAGCAAGCCCAAACCAAAGACCGGCGAAGCGATACGTGGCGAGACCTGTACTCCGCCCGGAAATGGCAGATAAGTGTTCTGAATGTTGTAACGCGGTGTGCGAAGCGAATATGCCGTGCCGTCTGTAAAGGAGCCGGCGGTTTCGGTGTAGGCAATGGTAAATTTACCTTCGGGCTTAACGCCTGCTACTGCTTGGTCTTGAAGCTGTCCGCCAAAGCCTGCTACGGGATTACCGACACCATGCTCATCCGTTCCCATTGTACTCAAGCGCAAGAGAAGCGAGTTCATTTCGCCTGCGGCGGGAGTCGGTGTTCCGCGTCCGTCGCCCACGTGGCAGCCTTCGCAGGCCGTGTGGTGGAAAATCGGACCAAGACCTGCCGGATGACCTGCTGATGCCACTGCTGCGAACTCTGCTGCAAATGCGTCGTCACCGACATCGTGTTTTGTAAGGCTTGCTCCTGCTAGGTTTGGTGCGGCTTGTCCGAATGCTGTTTCATCGGTCAAAAAGACGGTGGTTGCACCGCCTGCAAGGCGCTCATCTGCGCCGCGCGGTGGTGCTTGGCGTGGTGGTGCGAGTGGGTCTGCGTCGTCAACGATGCTTGGAATGGGGGTTACTGCTTCGGTGGAGCATCCAGTCATTCCTAGTGCTGCCAGACCGGTGATTGCGCATAGAAAGGATGCGCTTACAAATGCTCTCATAACAATTCTCCAAAAATGGTAGATAAAAAAATGTGTTTGTGTTGTTGTTGTTGATGATAGTTCCTTCAGGTGCTTTGCGTCAAGTGTTTTCCCTCAGGTATCTGATACAAAAATGCACAATCGCTCCTCCCGAAACATCTATCTGAAGGTCAGTATCTTCTATGCCAAAAAGTCATGGTGAGAAATGTTGGTGAGAAGCAAAAGCACTATAACTTTTTCGACAGTCGTGCGTACACACGGAAGAACGGCTCAATCTCTATCACCGTCGTCTGCCTGCTATGTGCTCTTTCAGACCATCCCGCACAAAGACCATCACATACCAAAGCGCGTTCTTCGGTATTGTTGCTCTATGCTCTGTCGCTCTATGCTCTTTTCAGAGTGTGGCTACTGCTCGTGATAATAAAGCCAAGCCTCCATCAGCTTCTCAGGTCATCTCCTCCGTGCCGCGTCGTGAATTATGGTTTGAGCATCTCAGCCTCGCTGAAGGGCTTTCGCAAAGCAGCGTCTATGCGATGGTGCAGGATAAGCACGGTTTTCTCTGGATTGGCACCGAAGACGGACTCAATCGCTACGACGGTTATCGCTTCACACATTACCGTCACGACCCGACGAATCCACGTACTCTTCCGGCAAATTTTGTGCGGGTACTCTATGAAGACCGCGAAGGTACGCTCTGGGTCGGCACGGAAAATGGCGGCTTGAGTGCCTACGACCGCAAAACGGAGAGTTTTACAAATTACCAAGCAGACCTCGCGCTTAAAGACGGCGCAAATCCTCCGCCGAAGGCTGATTCTGAGAGCGAAGGACCGGGTAGTAATTTTCTGCGTGGCATTTGTGAAGATGCGGCAGGAATGCTCTGGATTGCGACCACGAATGGCTTGAATACGTTCAATAAGCGCACGGGCAAATGGTCG
>JANYDO010000490.1 GCA_025363605.1 Candidatus Kapaibacterium sp. | reverse complement strand
TGCGTTCCACAAGGTCAAGAACACGCCAGCCTTCTGCCTCCAATGCACGAGGATTCGCAGTACTTTTCGGGGCAGTGTAGCCGATGGACATCACAAATTCACGCTGCACGAGATACGGTTCAATGGGCATACCGCCTTCATCGGTTTCGGCAACTTTTACCTCGCCCGCTTGCAAGCAATAGACATAGGGGAACTTGTAAGTATCCCACTTGTTTTCATCGAATGTTTGCAGCACCGTGAAGCCTGTGAGGTCGTTTTGTAGGGCAGTTTCAAACTGCTCTTGGAAATGCTCAAAGCGATTATTTGCCATGTTGTTCTACCCGTTGAATACTCGTGAAAGTTCCTTCATTACATCGTTCATCAGCACTGGCAATCCTTTTGCTTCAAATTGTGCCTGTGCCGGCTCAAGAAATGGTCGTTTCGGAATACGAACACCACCATTTTTGATAACCGCCAGCGCAAGCGATTTGTAGTACGGGCTGCCTGTTTTGTAGTACATTGCCCAGAAATACTTGTGCATTTTGCCTTTCGTGGCAATAAAGCCGCCTTCTTCGTGGATGCGGGCATATTGCAACGCTGTTCCGTAGCGCACCGTTGCTGCGTTTGCCGTCACATCCACCGTGAAGATGCCGCCTTTACCATTTTGCCCGAAGGAGCGATACAGCGCACCACTGTTGATTGCAAGCTGCTTTGAGCGCGAGGGAGCAACCAGAGATTCGGACTGTCGGGGCGAAAAATTCATTTGCTGTCCGATAAATCCTTGCATCAGTACGGGAAAACGCTGCATCCCCTTTTTCAGGATGTTTGGCATTTCTCGCTCGACGCGCTCTAGTTGCTCCACAAGGTTGCTCATCGTTGCTTTCGTTTACAGCGTGGGAAGTTTGTATGGTCCCAAAACGGTCTTTTTTCGCCTGTCAAGGCTCGTGAAAACTCGCGTGAGGTTGCCGCCTTGAAGCGATTGTGTGACGCTTTGCTGTCCCAAACGGTTCTCGCCTTTGCCGCTTTCTTTCCAAGCGATAGCCAGCAATTCCACGAAAAGCTGCTTGATGTCTTCCGGCAGCGCTTCTTCGGTATATCCAACGCGCAACTTGACAATGCGGCTGCCCGAAACCGTGCCGGAAAACGACAAGAAAAGAACGCCCGGTATGCGGTCTATGGCGAATTGCTGTCCCGTTACTGGTGTCGGCGTGGCAAAAGCATCCGTTTGGGAAGATTGCGCCAGAAAAACCACAGGAACGCGATTGTACGACAACTTTACCTGCTTTTCTTCGCCAAGTATCGTATGTAGTACTTCGGTCTCTAGGAGCGGCTGTCCACAATAGTTGGTGCAATGCTCAATGATTGCTTGAAGCCACTCGTCGAGCGCCTGTGTTTGTTCCTCGCTGACATCAGCGGTTTCCGCATAACGCAGATACCGCCCAAGCAGCAAGGGATAACGAGGTGTGTACGGCATAGCTTATTTCTCCGCTTTTGCCTGTTTTGGTTTGCCATCATTGACCTTTTCCGCAAAGCCGCCTTTTACCAGCTTTTCAGCTTCTTCGGACGATTTGCCAGCAATTTCGCCTACGTTGTAGGGCGGAACTGCTTTCAGGTACTTAACGATGACCAAATCGGTATTCATGTGAAAATCCTATTGAAATGATTGATTCTGTTGATTAGGAAGCGAAGGGGGAAGCGGTTACGCGCCCCACTCCACTTGATTTTGAATGACCATCGCCTTGCGATAGCGCGTATTGAAGTCGTGACGAGCCACAACGCGCACCACAGCTTGCAGACTGGACACGCCGGAAACGATTGTTCCTGTGCCGTCGTCATACGCAGCATCCAAAATCACATCGAATTCCATTGACTTCGATTCGCCAATGAGAAGCTGTGAGAAGTCTGCAAGGTAGATTTCCGTGCCGAGACCGCTTATTCCCAAATCTTCCGGCAACTGCGTGGAAACACGGTAGGGAACATTGCGAAGGGTGCGATTGGAAACCATTTCACGCTCAAACACGGGATTACCAAGACCATCCGAAATGGTCATCAAATACGCTTCGGTGCGCGGTGAAATAATCCATCCCAAGCGGCGGTTTGGCATATTGGCACGACGCATTTGCAGCATCATCGTAGCAAAAACGCTGCGAATGTCCTGCAAGGACGGGTTATTGCCATACGGGTCGGCGATAACGTGCGCCGGAAAGACGCGGTTACGCATACCGATTGGCGTGTCCGCCGTACCATCACCGCGAATGAACGCAATATCCTCACGGGTTGCCATTGCTGCTGCGAGGTCGTCGCGGACAATCACATCCACTGAGTAATCGGCGTTATCGAGAAGGCGGTACGACATCGGTACAAGACCGACAAGCTCTTTCTCAGCCAGTTTTACGTCTTGGTTAAAGCCGGGCTGCGAAGGAACGATATTTCCCGTTTCACTCTTGTAGTGAACGATTGCTCCAACGTCCTGCGCATTGAAGGTGAGATTTCCGCCCGGCATCGGCAGCACCTGTGCGCCCAAGGAACGCACAACGGCTTCCGAGCGAAGCAGCGCAATAATCTCCGTCGCAAACACTTCGTTCACGAGGAAACCAGCACTGGCAGGATTGCTCACCGTCATTGCCTTCTGTTGCCGTGCTGCGCCGTCCGTCATCAGCTGCTTGATGCGACCATCAATCTCGCTGTTCGTTTCGGCGTATGCAGCCTCGACCATTGCCTCCAGCGTTTTGCCTTCGCGCTTTGCTTTTACCGCATGGCGCATACAACGCGCCATCATCAAACCTTCTGATTTCTCGGTGTAGGCTTTGTACGGTGCGTAGGGGTCTTGCTGTTTTACCTGCACTGATGGAGGCGGAACGGACTTGCGCCCTTCTTCCACGCCCTCTTTGTGCCCTTTTTCGTATCCGGCATCCTCACCTGTTTTGCGCTCATCTTGGCGCAATTTTTCGAGGTCGTCTGCCGACATCTTGATTACACTCATTTCGTGTCTCCGTTTTGTGATAAATAGGTGGATAAATCAATTTCTGTGTCCGTGTCGTCGCTCGTGTCGTCACCGTCTTGTGCGGCTTTCAGCGCTTCCAATTCCTCTTCGAGTTTGGCAATTTTGACCTTGAGACCAATCACAGATGGGTCTTCAGATTTTTGCTTGCCGGATTCGCTCTTCAGCTTACCAGATTCACTTTTCAGCTTACCAGATTCGCCGCTTAATTGCTCACCATCGGTCGTACCAGTATCAGTGGTATCTGCCTCTGCCATGACCTCAGCAAGCAGCGTGACCATTTGCTGCGCGTTGTCAAGACTTGTTTGGGCAAGAGTGAGTGCTTGCCGCACACGCTCTTTGTTCTTCGCGTTCAGAACGCTGCCCGCCTTCTGTTTTCCGCCCTCAGCAGACTTGTTTTCTGCGCCGGATGTATCTTCAGAATTCATCTGTTTTCCTTGTTGATGTGAAAAGATAGTTGCTGCTTTTTGTGTGAAATGCCGCGCAAACTCCTTTGCAACGTGTTCATCAAACAGGCGGAAAATGGCGCTGTCTCCCTGAAGCACATTCTTTTCCAATGCCTCGTGCAGCGCTGCTCCGAAGCTGTTTTGAATAAGTGCAGTCGGGTTTGCGGGGATATTGACTATCGAGTATTCGAGGAGTTCCCATTTGGTGTATTCGCGCACGGTTTCACCAAACCACGACGGATAGAGCTTTTCGTCATCATTCGGTGTGCGGTCGAGCCAGCCAAGCGGTATAAAACCGATGCTGGTCGCCTTCAAAAAGCCCCCTTTGAGCAGCTTCAGCACATCAGCAGCAAGGCTCGTGAGCGAGTGAATTTGCGTGATACCGACCAGACCGTCGCCCTCGGCATAAATATCGAGGTTTCTACCGATGGGCAGTTCGCTGTACGAATTGTGATTGAACAGCACAACAGGATTGCCTTTGTAGTTGTCCAGTATCACGCCGTTTGGCTGCACAATATCGTTGTAGCGGTCAAGTGCGCTGGTGGTGATTTTGAAGCGATACACGCCTTCGGATTGCTCCACAACTTGGGTTGCGCGGCTCACCACCAAGCCCGATTTCTCGCCGAAATTGGCGACGGGGCTTGCCGGATGTTGTTTGTAGCGCGATATAAAATCGCTGGTTTGGTTGCTCATGGTAGAAATAAAAAAAGGGCGTACCGCTCCGTTTGGAGTGGTACGCCCGTG
>JANYDO010000485.1 GCA_025363605.1 Candidatus Kapaibacterium sp. | reverse complement strand
GGAAATTCTTATCACCGCCGATATTGGCGTGAAAACGACGACCGCACTTATTGCGTCCGTGCGCAACCGCGTTCGCAAAGAAGGACTGGACAATGCCGCCGAGCTTTACGATTTTATCAAACAGGAGATTCTTGCCATTTTGCAGCAGGGACGGGATACTATCAAATCTTTGGATGATGCTAAGCCTACGGTCATCATGGTCGTTGGTGTGAACGGTGTTGGCAAAACGACGAGTATCGGCAAACTTGCTCTGAATTTTAAGGAAGGCGGCAAAAGCGTTATTATTGGCGCTGCCGACACCTTTCGCGCTGCTGCAAGCGAGCAACTGGAAGTGTGGGCAGAACGCGCCGATGTGCCAATCGTCAAGCAGCAGCAAGGCGCAGACCCTGCCGCCGTTGCTTTCGATACTCTTCAAGCAGCCATTGCACGTGAGTCAGATATTGTAATGATTGACACCGCAGGGCGCTTGCACAACAAAACCGGGCTGATGGCGGAACTTGAAAAAATCAGTCGCGTGATGAAAAAACTCCGCCCCACTGCGCCCGAAGAAGTCTTTCTTGTGCTGGACGCAACGACTGGGCAAAACGCTATTCAGCAAGCAAAAGAATTTACGAAAGTTGCGCCCGTGACAGGGCTTATTCTCACTAAGCTCGACGGCACGGCAAAGGGCGGCGTGGTGATTGCGATTGCGAATGAATTCAAAATCCCGGTGCGGTACATCGGTGTTGGTGAAAAAATTGCCGACCTTCAGGAATTTGACCCCGCTGAATTCGTCAATGCACTTTTTGAAACAGAAGGTGAAAACAACGAAAATTTCTTACCCGAATAGTGCGATTTCAATTATTCAAGAGCCACCATTACCAAACTATGTTATGAACGTCAGCCTTCTTAGCACACTGAATGCCCCATTGCTTGGCTATATCCTCAAAGCCTTTGCTGAGAGAGGGATACCGATTCACAGCATTCTTTTGGATGAAAAAGATGTTAGTCCTAAAGATGCTCAGATACATGATGAACGGACACAGGGCAAACTTCCGCCTATATCGCTTTTTGATTTTCATAACCTTGATATTCCTTATTACTTTATTCGGAATCATGGTTCGGAAGTGGCAGCTGAATTTATTAGAAGTCATCATGTTGATATTCTTGTCAATGCAGGTACACCGCGTATTTTGAAATCTCATTTACTACAGGCTCCGAGCGTGGGCGTAATCAATTGCCATCCGGGACTATTACCTCGCTATCGGGGATGCACTTGTGTGGAATGGGCAATTTACAATGATGAACAAGTCGGTAATACCGCTCATTTTATGAGTGAAGGAATTGACGAAGGTCCGATTATTATGCAAGAAGGTTTGAGCTTTACGAAGCAGGACAGATATTCAGACATACGAATTGCTGTATACGCCCATGCTTGTACGATGCTTGCGGAGGCAACAAAGAAGGTCATGCAAGAGCATCTCCACCCAGCGACACTTCCCGCACAAGCCGAAGGTTCGTATTGGAATGTCATTCCCCAAGATAAAATGCAAGTCGTTATCGAAAAATTAAACCGTCAAGAATATGCTTATCAGCAATAAATAAAATCGCATATGACTTCTCAATACCGCATCGTAGCAAGCATTGAAGCCCGCATGACCAGTTCGCGTCTGCCGGGCAAAGTTCTCATGGAAGTAGGTGGCAAGCCACTCTTGCAGATTTTGATAGAACGCCTCAAAAAGTCGCGCTTTATTCACGACATTGTTGTCGCTACAACGGTCAATGCTCAGGATGACCCAATTAGTGCGCTTGCCGAGCAACTGGGCGTGAAATCTTTTCGCGGAAGCGAATTGAACGTCTTGGAGCGTGTGTGCGGTGCGGCAAAGTCCGTGAATGCCGAATTGTTAGTCGAAATTACGGGCGACTGTCCGCTTATTGACGTTGGGCTTGTGGATGGCGTAATTGAAGCGTTTCTCGCGCATTTCCCTGAACATCGCTATTTCTCCAACACTGGCACAGAAATTTCTATGCCGTGGGGATTCGATGCGCAGACGTTTCTTGCGCAAGACCTCTACGACATTAACGCAAACAACCCCGACAAAGAAGACCAAGAGCACGTATCCTACCGCTTCTATCGCAAAGAAAGCGGTGACAAATACAAGCCGTTTCACATCAAATACACGGGCGAACTCAATCGCCCCGAACTCCGCGTTACGCTCGACTACCGCGAAGA
>JANYDO010000454.1 GCA_025363605.1 Candidatus Kapaibacterium sp. | reverse complement strand
GCAAAAGATAGTGCAATGGCAATGGTTGATACGCTTCGTGCCGAGGGCGAACGCAAGGCGCAGGAGGATTACCAGAAACTTGAAGACATTAAGGCTGAATCTGAGCGCCGTGCTGCTCACGATTTGCAACGCAGCGAAGAGCAAAAGCAATATCTGGCAAACAGCATCGAAAACCTCCTTCAGCACATTCGCCGCGTAGCAAATGGCGATTTGACCGTGCGCGTCCCGATTCATTCCGACGATGATATTGGCAAATTAGCCGACACTCTCAACCAAACTATTGAAACAATCGAACAAATGGTCGCACGAGTGGCTGAAAGCGCAGACCGCACGGTAACGGCTGCCTACGAGATTTCAAACGTAACCACCGACCTCAGCAGTTCAGCGCACGAACAGTCCAGCCAAGCCGGACAAGTGGCAAGCGCCGTCGAAGAAATGTCCGCAACGATTGAACAAACCACACAACAAACATCACTCGCCGCTCACGAAGCATCGCTGGCAAACGACGACGCACAAACCGGCAACGGCGCAATGAAAACGATGATGGCTAATGTTCGGAAAGTCTCCGATGTTGTCGTTTCGTCGGCAGAAAAAATTAGTGCGTTGGGCAAATCCAGCGAACAAATCGGCGAAATTGTCTCGACGATTGACGAAATAGCTGACCAAACGAACCTTTTAGCGCTCAATGCTGCTATCGAAGCTGCCCGTGCAGGCGACCAAGGACGCGGCTTTGCCGTCGTAGCCGATGAAGTCCGCAAACTTGCCGAGCGCACACAAAAAGCTACCAAAGAAATTTCCGCGATGATAAAAATCATCCAGCACGACACGGGCGAAGCCGTAGGAACAATGCAAGCAGGAACACGCCTTGTGCAAGAAGGCGAACAAGCGCTCAACCAAACGGCGGAAGCCTTTCTCGCTATCCTGCAACGCACCGGTCGTGTGTCGGACGTGATGGCTCAACTTGCCACAGCCAGTGAGCAGCAAGCTGTCACCAGCAACACGATGGCGGAAAGCGTCAGTACGATTACGGGCGTGATTGAGCAGTCGGCTCGTGGTGTCGGCAATATATCCGTAAGTGCCTCCGAACTCCAAGCGCAGGCAGAGGAACTCCAGCAGCTTATCGGGCAGTTTCGGATTGAACGGCAGCACGTCCACCGCACAACCCCACAAGTACGTTTACCTCAGCAAAAACGCTTGCACACTTAAACTACATCCATCGTCATCAAAAAAAGCCGGACTAAACCTCTTCAGTGAGAAACTCTCCATGAGGAATAATCCGGCTTTTTATTTGTTTGCCTTTTAAGTTCTCAAGCGAATGTTACCGCCACACGATAGTCGTATTTGAGAGCGTCTCTCGCCATGAATCAATCACTTTTACATTCTGCGTAATCGGGTTGTCCGTCACCAAAAGTTCACGCAGATTGACTAATTTCGTCATAGTGGGCGGTAATGTCGTGATGTGATTTCGTGCAAGATGCAGCGTTTGGAGATTGGAACACTCATTGATATTTTCAGGTATAGACGGAATATTATTCCCCGAAAGCTGAAGAATTTTCAGGCTTCGCAAACTCAGCACTTGCGTAGGAAATGCCGTCAAATGGTTATTATTCAGATACAGTTCTTGTAAATTCGCCATCGCCCCAAGTTCTTTCGGAAGTTCGGTAAGCACATTAAAATCAAGCCGCATGATTTGCAGTTTTTTGAGCGAGCTAATACTCGTAGGCAGGGCAGAAATTTTGTTGGAAGAAAGCAGCAAACGGCGCAGTTGCAGAAGTGAACCAATTTTATCAGGGAGCGCCGTCAGTTTATTGCTGGCAAGATTCAGCAGTTGGAGTTTTGTCAATTGAGTAAAATCGTCGCTGAGAGCGGTGAGTTTATTTTCAGAGCAGTCGAGGTCGGCAAGCTGAAGGCAAGCAGTGAAGCGCTTTGGAAATTCGGTGAGCTTGTTTTGTGCAAGATTACATTCCTCCAATTTTTGCAAATCGCCAAATTCTTCGGGCAGCGACTTGAGCCTGTTTTTCTGGCAGAATAGGCGTTTGAGCTTTTTCAATGCCTTGATTTCAGGCGGAAATTCCGTGATGAGATTGATGCTCACATCCAATTCTACCAGATTTTGCATCCGCTCTATGCCCTCCGGTAGGCGCTCTAACTGGTTGTAACGGGCTTTAAGAATTTGGAGATTTGGTAAATCGCAAATTTCAGTAGGCAGCGCGGTCAGTTTATTTTTCGAGATGTCCAGATATTGCAACGAGGTCAACTCACTAATCTGCGTCGGGAGTTCTTCCAAATACTCATCTACCAATGCCAGACGATAGACTTTATCAGGCTCCTTGAGTGCTTCATGCAAGGATGTGTAGAGTTTTTTCTTCGATAAAAATGCCGAATCAAGAAGTTGATTTTGCGCACGAAGACTGGTATAACCAAGAAGAGGAAACAATATCGCTGCATAGCACAGAAAAAAGTTCCGCATATCGAACGGGCTGAGAAATGGAATAAAAAAAACAGGAATCACGTCGGTGAAACAGCCAAATTACGCAATTCTCATCACAAAAGGAGGGCAAAAATCTCTGCCGAACAAAAATGCTTCTCCATGTCAAGGAATTGCTCCGATTGTCTATTCTACCTTTTGGATTAGAAGAACACAATCGTATTCGGGTTTATTCCCACATCAAAGCGCCGTACAACCTCCCCTCCAAGCCGCATGACGACAACTTCGCCGTTCACGCTATAATCCCGCGCGTTGCAAATCCACAGTTCCGACGTGCGCGTATTGACTGCCAGTCCGTACCACAAAGCGTTTGTTTCCGTCTTGCGAATAGCAAGCATTGGCTGCGGAGCTTGCTGTTTGAGAGCAAGCAGTTCCACTCCGTTTTCGTCCAAAAAGAAAAGCGTATCGCCACTCATGGAAAATGCTGGCGACGACGGTGATTTCATGCGCCACCGACGAAGTTCTTGCAGCGATTCGGCATCGTATTCCACAATCCCGCCAACGGAATCACGCTGCGAAAGTAAATGCTTGTAGAGTGCATACAATCTTGTCTTGCCGGGATTCGTGCATAGCGCCGTCACATTCGGCACGCCCGTAATCGTGCGGACTTCCGTGCGAGTAACAACATCCAGAACCGAGATTGTGCCTGCTTTCGGCTCCTGTGCACGAAAATCACCATAGCCTGAATTTGCGACAAAGACGTATTGGCGTGTGGCTGCAATGCCTTCCGGCGCAGGTCCGACGGCAATGCGCTCGCGGCGCACGGCAAAGGTGTGCGTGTCAAATTCCGTCACAGAATCGTCGTTCAAATTGCTGACAAACGCTGTCGAATCGTTGACAAGCGTGATATTGCGCGGCTCTTGGCGCATTCCTTCCAGACGAATTCGACCAATCCATACTCCCGTAGAAGCACGAATAATCTCAATGCTCCGCGACGTAGAAACCGCAATAAAGAGCGTGTCGCCTTGAAGCACCATATCGTTTGCCGTGTCGCCGATGCGCAAGCCAGTGTTGACGCGGGCAAAGAAGTCATTGCTGACACGAAGCGAGCTTGCGTCAAAGCGCGAAAGCGTTGCATTGTCCTGCCGCCACAAGCCTTCGCAAAGAATGTATGCGCCTGCTTCGGCGATGACGGGCTTGGTATCAACGGGCTTGACAGTGCTTTGACACCCAACAATCAGCACCAAACCAAGCGCGATAAGACTACTTTTACCAACGCATAATTTTGTGGGTTTCTGCATAGCCATTTCTCCGAAGAACAAGGAAATATGCGCCTTTGGGTAAAGCGTCTGTTGGGATAAATGCCGATGATACCACGTCAACTCGTGCAACGCAGCTTCCAAGCAATGTGTAAAGTTCTGCGCGAACACTTTCTTGCTGTAGCGAAGATAACGATTGCACGACAATTCCATTATCAATCACAATCACACTCGTTTGAAGTGCGCTTCTATTCTCATGTTCCAACGCCACAGCAGTCATACGCTGAGTCGAGAGAAGCGAAATCCCAACCACAGCATCAAGGTCGAAGCCGGAAATGGTTGGGTCGTAAAAAGGATGCTGCGGGTTATTCAGCACTATTGTGGAAATGTCAGTGATTTTGATAAAGCGCACGGAATCCATGCCAATGTCTGCTAAATCAAAACTATCACCGCCGGAAACGCTAGGATTGAACGGGCTTTTGTCGCCGTTGGTGGGCGTAACGCCAGCGCAACCACGTAAGCGCAAGGAATCGAACGAAAACTCCACAAAGCGCACACCGTCGCGGCTCACCGCCACTTTTGCAGGTTCGGCAAACGTGCGTCCGCCAAGATAAAGAAAGGCATTTTCAAAAATGGTAAAATCAGCACCCGTGCGGTTCACAAGAACAGCATCTTTCCAACCAAGGATAATTTCTCCGCCAAGCCCCAGCGAACAGACTGTCTCGGCAGCGGTAGCCGGTCGGTCAGCACGTGCGGTTGTGTCGGGCAGTCCCAGCACATTCGCCGGAAATTTATCACGTCCGAAATTCTGCCCCGTTCCCCAGCGCACGGAAAACACTGTGTCTGCACCAGCACCGAAGGTGCGCGGCTGTGCGAAGGAAACTGAATTGCGCAGCGCACCAATACTCAGCAGAATAAAAAAGACAAAGGCAAATCTGCTCCCACAATCTTTGCCCTCTTGACAAAGGGGGCGGCATCCCGTCTTCGGGATGCGGGGGATTTTTGCACACAATGTCGTAATCCCCCGTTCCCCCTTTGTCAAGGGGGCGAATACGCTGAAGAAATGCTGATTCATACTTTCGGTAATATTTGTTGACGAATCATTTCCTGCAACTCCAGCAAACACGCCGTGCAGACGCACTCGCGCTCGTAGAGTTCTTCCATCATGCGGATTTCCGCCGGAGTGAGGCGAATGTGGAAGCAGGCGCAAAGAGCAGGCGTACCTGATTTGCACACGAACTCGCGTCCGCACCTCACACATTCGCTTGGGGCATATTTCCCATTTCCGGCAGTCATCGTTCTATTCTAGCGAACGACGTAGAGAGGAAGTGCTGTCATACCTTGCGCGGTGCGCAGACGCACGAAGTACATTCCTTGCGCAAGTGCCAATTCGTCAGTGTTTACGATAGTTTCCAGCGTGTTGTCATGCCGCTCGAAGGGCAATTCTGCAATATGCGCACCAAGAGCATTGACAAGCGAAAGTGAAATATCGCCACCGACAAGATTGGATGCGGATTGTAGAGTAATTCGTGCTGTGCCGTTCACGGGATTGGGGGCAATGGTGGAGCGCGAAAGGGCAAGGCTGTTATCGCGGACGGAATTAATAACAAAACTAATTCGCGATAGTGTTGAAGCGCTTGCAAAACTGTTCGCACCAAAAGCATCTGCGACAAGGATTGTGTTGTCGGGCAAGAGAGCAAGTCCTTCGGACTTACTATTGGTGTTGACCGTTCCACGTGTTGCGCCGGTTGCAAAATTAAAAAAGCGTACTTTGCCGTCGTATGTGGTAACGGCAACTTGGTTGAACAGCTGAAGATATGTGGTTTCGCGCGGTCCATCATAACCACTTGTTCCTACAGCAATTGTTCTGGTAATGCGACCTTCGTTCAGGTTCACGACTTGAAGTTCATGGGAGCCGTTCATCGTTGCGACGATTTCATCGCCAACACGCAAAAGGTGATTACCGGTGTTGCCAATAGTCAGCGTCGTGATTTCTTGTGGAGAACGAGCCAGCATGAGCGTCGAAGTATTCGTCCCAAATGCACCTTCATTCAATATAGCAACGCCTTTACGTCCTGTTGAGGTTGTGTAAGGAATGGTTTGTTGTACGAAAATTCCCGCCGGATAGCGTGTAATAATGCGGCTTGTGGCAATAT
>JANYDO010000419.1 GCA_025363605.1 Candidatus Kapaibacterium sp. | reverse complement strand
GCTCAAGCAGCGTTTTCATAAACGCTACCGTCGCATCCTCGCCTTGACGATAAATCGCGCGAAGGTCGCTATCACTGTATTGTTGCATATCTTCTTGTCAATGCGATTTGTATGCCGCTTTTTTTTGACCTAAACAGTTACGATTTGTTAAAAATAAACTGCTACGGCTACACCCGTATTAGCAAGGAGGACATTAAAAGTGTATGTATAGTATGGCATAGCTGTACCGATTGGGGACTCGTTTCTGATGGAATTATATCTTCCTCCAAAAAGAAAGGTCCCCGAAACAGAAAGCCAAGGCAACACAAAACATTCTAAACCAACATTAAAGCCAACAAATGTGGATGTTTCATATGAGACAGCATTCGGCAATCTATTCTGTCGCCATGAAAGATTTCCAACCACGCCTACAAAGGGTGCAAATTGCCGTCTGCCAAGAAAATAATAATCGTATAGTGCAAATAGCCCAACACGCAAATCGGCAAAAGGGTCAAAGATACTGGCATTGGGATAACTTATTTGTGTACCGGATTCAAACATTACACCACCTGTAACAACATGATTATTCGTCAGCCAATATTTTAAGGAAACACCGGATGATCCGGCAAGACTGAACTGTAACGCCTTATTCGATACCGTCGAATCCTGCATAGTCTGCCCTTGTGATGGTATGTGAAAACACAACACAAGAACCCAAAGCACCAATACAGGAGCGAGGCGGCTGGATATAGCTCTTTGCATAGAACAAATTCCAAAAAAAGTTAAGGGAAGGGGGTTGAAAGCCGCATGAAAGCAGCCGTGCGAAACAATAGATAGCGCATAACAGCACCTCCTCAAGAAAAAGGGTTGAAAGCTGTCTCGAATTGGAGGTTATGGCGCATCATGCGTAGCGGTTTTGCTCATTTGCAACAGATGATGTGCCGTCTGCGTTGCCGCGAGACAGAGCGCGGCTCACAGATGTTGTCTCTACTCAAACGGGCAGAAACAACACTGAATATCAAAGATTTCAGCTTCCGTAAAGAAAATCCGTGCAGAAAGTCGTTGAAGAAAGGCAGCGCACTACAGGGTACGCCACCATAACAGCTTAGAAATAAATCGTGAAAATTATTCCGCTGTTGCCCAATCCTGCTGACCAGCTGCCGTAATTATAGGGGGTGTTAGCGGGATTGCTTGATTCACTTCTCGTTAAGGAATACATTCCACTTAGTCCCAATTCACCGGAGACACTGAACCACGGCAATATAAAGCACTCCATCCCGACACCTCCGCCAAGACTAAGATTCAGTGATGTGAATGTGTTGGCACTATTCCATGAAATATTGCTGCCAATACTACCACCGACAGAAAGATACGGCATAAACTGTTTTCTTTCGGTCGGGAAATACTGCACTCTCCCGACAAGACTACCTGCAAGATTATTCTGTGGTTGTGTTGTTACGCCGTATGTTGATAGACTAATTCCTGCCACAAGTGCCGTTTTCGGCGATGTCCAATATTTGAACGACGCATTATAGCTGCTTCCGACATTTACATAAAAACCTTTCATGCCTGTCAGCGTGTCGGGTGCTTGGGCAAGAGTGCGATTGGGAAAACCTATTATGCAAAGCAGAAGAACAAGAGAAAAGAAGCCGCTGCAAACAGCATAGCTGTGGGAATGCGAGAGAATTGACCGCATACAACATCTCCGAAAAAAGAATGAAACGCTGTCCACAATTGTGTATATTGCGCCCGAATGGTAGCGGTTTTGCTCACTTGCACCATCGTACGCTCGCCTCCGCCGCGGGACAGTTCGCGGCGGGGCGTGTGTTTGTTTCTCGCCTGTGCGCAGCAGACGATTTCAAACGCTGAGATTGAGAATATCAGCCAGAGGAAGAACTAGGAGAATGGCAATTCTTAAAAGCCACTGGGGGAGGCTCTTTGAGACCACTCAGCACCGAACAAGTAAGAAAGGCGTAAGTCGCCTTCGAGCCAGGAAACATCACCGAAAGCACTCCTTGAAAAAAGAGTGTGAAAAGAATGACCCAAATTTTCGCACGTGTATTACGTTTTGGTTATATTGCAAACGGATAGGTCGTCTAACTTTATCCGTTTGCCCGCTTGAAGTCTATGCGGTGAGCGCCAAACTCACCGTGTGCGAAAGGCGGGCTTTTTTTGTTCGTACAAACTTACGATGGCAAACGTTTCCGCACAATACCACAGAGCGTGTTTTTGGGTAAGATGCCGAAGAAAGTTGTAAGTAATATCCAAACAACTACTTAGGATTATTTCTACTTTTATCCTTCACTTTTTCCTCCTTTTC
>JANYDO010000403.1 GCA_025363605.1 Candidatus Kapaibacterium sp. | reverse complement strand
CAATTTTTGCAAGTGCTGAACGCTTTGGCGTATAGGCGGTATGACGTGGCGCATGGTCTTGGGCTGTTTTAATAATGGAAGTAATGAGCTCTTGTCAAATATACAAAGATTTTACGCATAATTGTTTCTTGTAATTGGTATTATACCGCGCTAGTGTCGGATGTATCGAAAAACCCGTTACAATCAATATTGCAACATTTAATTTACCTCGCTTTTTTCTCGTAAGTGCAAGCGAGAAAAGCAGTTGCTCCGAAGACCCATTCGGCAAACTTTTTTCGGTACGTGCATTTTTTTCTACACCATGAACGAAATCGCGCGAGCATTTGACGGTGCAGAAGACGAGCTAGGCATCATCGTCTCCTTTTTCATGCCCTTCGTAGTAATACGATTGCTCAATGCCTTTGAAAATAATGTCGCGGTTGTTGATGTCGTCCGTCAGATGAGCGCCTAGCAAAGTTCGCAATTCTAAATCGTTGATGGGGCTGCGCTCCATTGCTTGCAGGTAGAGTTCTTTGCCGACAAACTGCCAGTTTACGACTTTTTGCAGTCTTGTTTTGAAAATCATATCCAGCCAAATCCGCATCGTTCTGCCGTTGCCTTCCATAAAAGGATGGGCAATGTTCATTTCGACATATTTGGCAATAATTTCTTCAAAGGTGTTTTCGGGCATTTGTTCAATTTTTACCAAAATCTCCTTCAGGTATAAAGCGGTCGCAAACCTGAAGCCGCCCTTCGAGATATTGCTTGTGCGGATGCGTCCGGCAAAATCATACAAGCCGCCAAAGAGATAGGTGTGTATCTGCTGCAATCCTTTGGTGGTGCCGATTTCGATACGGTCAATATCGCCTGATTCAAAGAGGCGATACGCATTTTCCAAACTTTTTTTATCAATATTTCTCATATTCAAAGCCTAATGCGAAAGCGCCCAAACAAGAATATTAACCCCAAATTTTAATGCCTCTTCCCGTTTTTCGGGCGGGTCGTTGTGTACGCTTGGGTCTGCCCAGCCGTCGCTGGGATTGCTTTCGTAAGTGTAGAAGACACACAACCGTCCGTTGTGAAAGAGACCAAATCCTTGCGGGAGCTTGCCGTCGTGTTCGTGTATTTTCGGAACGCCGTTGGGGAATTTGTAAAACGAGGAGTAGAGACCGTGCGAGAATGGTAATTCCACAAATTTTTGTTCGGGAAAAATCTTGAGCATTTCTTTACGAATGGAAGCATCCAATCCGTAATCATCGTCAATGTAGAGGAAACCGCCATTTTGCAAGTATGCCCGCAGATTCCGTGCCTCGCGGTCAGAAAAATTCACCGTGCCGTGTCCGGTCAAGAACAAAATCGGGTAGAGAAAAATATTATCCGACGATAAATCTACCGACTCAAAGGCGGGAACAGCTTCAGTGCCGGTTTTTGCTTGAAAATAGCGCAGAAGATTCACTTCCGCCGAAGGGTCGTTGTACCAATCGCCACCGCCGTTGTATTTCACACGGGGTAGTTTCAGTGCGCTTGTGGCGGCTTTTTGTTGCGCGGAGACATCGGCGACAAAAGCACTTGCGAGAATAAATACGGTGATGATGCGAAAAAGCATGAGAAAGAAAAAGGTATGATGAAAGAAAGTATGACGGAAGAAACTGGGAATAAAAAAGGACTGGGATTGTTTGCGATGCAGATGATTACTGGGATTGTACCATCAATTTATATTTTTCTTCTATCCCATTCATCCAGATTAACTGGAGTAACGCTCATCATCAAGCATATGAAGTGACGGAGCGCGGATTATCAAGATTGGTCAGGATAGTAGAGATTCTCTGAACAGAATATAGATAATGCATCCTGAAAATCTTGATATATCCTGACAATCCGCGTTCCATTTTCAAGCAGAATCATGAACAAGCGTAAACTTTAGCAAATAATCCTCATAAATCCCAGATGAGTATTAAATTTCCGAAAGTCATCGCGGCAAAGCGTCGGAGGCTTTTGCAAAGACCGTACTGTGCTTGGCTTCCAGTTTACGCCGTCGTCGTGATTCGTACCAGTATTGACCGAGTTCGCCTGAGAAAAGAATCACCAGTGCTGAATAATATACCCAAAAAGCTACTGCCACCGCCGCACCGTAAATGCCATAGACTTTGCCGTAGGTCGCAAAATTTTTCACGTAAAAGCCAAATCCGAAGCGGGCGCATTGCCAAAAAACGACGCTAAAAAGAGCGCTTGAAAGTATGACGGAAATAGGCGGCAAACGGTTTGGTGTGAAGCTATACAACGATACAAAAAATAAATATACAATTGTCATCGAAACCGTTGTGGATACGAACACGCGCACCAGATACCCGCCCGAAACGGTTGCCGTCGCCCAATCTGCTGCACTAAGCGCAAGGCGCGGAGCGGTATTAGACATGAGAATCGCTAGGACAAAGAGCAGCAAGAGCAAAGAATCACGACCGATAGCGCTCCAAAATGTCTTTTCGTGCCGAAAGCCAAAAACGGCATTGAGCGCCGTGCGAATGGAACCGAAGAGCGCCAGCGACACCCAGAAGAGCGCCGGAATACCAATCCATGCCGCCGAGCCGGAATTTTGCAAGACGTGGTTGATTTCACTTTTCACGAGGTCTATGGTCGCGTCCAGCCCACCATCGGGCGGCAGCACATCCAGCAAAAAATCCTCAATCGCTCCAATAACCAGCGTTCGGTCAATAAAAACGCCAATCACAAAGACCATGACGAGCATCGTCGGCAAAATAAAAATCAAAATATTGAACGCAATGCCGGATGCAGCAAGATAAATATGATGCTCGTCAGCTCGCCGCAGAATGCGACTAAGCACACGCCACACGCGCTTGACCGTCGGGAGAAAACCGTGTTCTTCTTGGCTTTCTGAGTGTGGTTTATGAGGGAAACTGTGTTGCATGATGTATGATTATCAATTTGTGAACGTGTTTTCTGTCGCAAAAATGGGAATTTTCCGTAATTTCAACACTATTATTCTTCGCAGACTCTTCGCAAATTTCTCGTAAGCAATGTATGAAAAAAAATTCAAAAGCCACGTTTGAAGAACGCTTGGAGCGTTTAGAAGAAATTGTCGCTCTGCTCGACAGAGCTGACGCGCCACTCGAAGAACTTCTTGCGCTCTACGAAGAAGGCATTACTCTCAGCAAGGAATGTAGCGTGTTTTTGCAGCAAGCAGAGCAGAAAGTAACAACTCTACAAGCTACTCAATCTCAAACCATGCCGCTATGACAGCGCCCGCACCAGTATCTATGCGTATTGCAGTCGTGATTGTCAATTACAACGTCAAAGACCTTCTCGTGTCGTGCCTTGCTTCCTTGCAAGCCTCGCTCGCAGGGATTTCGTCCGAAATTATTGTTGTAGATAATGATTCCACCGATGGTTCTATTGACTATGCAGAACCGATATTTCCCGGCGTACGCTTTATACGGTTGGGAAACAATCTTGGTTTCGGTAGGGCAAATAATATCGGTTTCCGCGAAGCACTAGAGAAAGGTGCAGAATACATCCTTTGCCTTAACCCCGATACGCTTATCAGCGAAGATACTATGCGGGTTATGCTGGACTATATGGATGCACAACCGAACGTGGGGCTTGCAGGATGCAAGCTCTTGAACGCTGACGGCACGTTCCAACTTGCTTGTCGGCGGGGATTCCCAACTCCGTGGGCATCCTTTTGCAAAGTTTTTGGCTTGCAGGCACTTTTCCCGAAGTCACCACGCTTTGCGCAATATAACCAAACATTTCGTAGCGAGGATGCAACCTACTTCGTGGATGCCGTCATGGGTGCATTTATGTTCATTCGCAAAGAAGCGCTTGTGCAAATTGGTGGGTTCGATGAAGATTTTTTCATGTACGGTGAAGATTTGGATTTATGCTTTCGGATTCAGCAAAATGGCTGGAAAATTACCTATCTCCACACAACCTCCATTATTCACTACAAGGGCGAAAGTACGCGCCGCAGCGCCATCAATGAAGTAAAGCACTTCTACGAGGCAATGGAAATTTTTGCGCGGAAGCACTACGGTTCGTCACGATTGTTTCTCCTCTTCCTGCGTCTCGGCATTACGGCTCGTTCTGCTTTGGCATATCTATCGTTGTACAGATGGGAAGTGGGTTTTGCGCTCGCGGATATGCTTGCGCTTAATGCAGCGATGCTTATCGGTTCATTCATTTGGAAGGGGCGCGTGTACGCTTTTCCCGATTACGCGTATCCGACGGTTTTCGTGGTAGTGTCGCTCGTCGTTTTGCTTTCCATGATTGCGGGGGGCGAGTATTCACCGTATTCTAAACCGTCCATCAGGCGGGCATTTTCGGGGTTAATGATTAGTTTTTTCGGACTCTCAGCGCTGACCTATTTTTTCAAAAGCTATGCTTTTAGTCGGGGCGTGTTGCTGCTGACTATCGGCATTGGTATTGTGCTGACATCGCTTTTGCGCATCATCGCGGAGATAGCGGAAAAGGTTGCCGGTGGCGAGGCGGAGAGACGCATTGCGTTTATTGGTGAAAACACCGCCACGCAGCATCTCGTTGAGCAGTTGGATGTTCCTCGTGCTGCTTCAGTGGGCAAGCGGAGTCGTGCGCGGGTACTCGGTATTATCACGACGACGAGCAACACATCTACAAACGATAGATCTCCGGCGCACGTGACTGTGCCGATTATCGGTAATATTTCTTACTTGCGAAAAATTATAGAACAATACCAAATTGATGAAGTGATTATCACTGATACTGCTATGCAGCGAGCAGAAATTGTGCAGCGTATTATGGAAGCCGCGCAAGTACGTAGTGCGAAGCCGACACATCGAGCAACATTTCGTTTTGCCCAAGAATATGATGATGTCATTGCGGGGAGAATTGTAGAAAAATATGTAGGGAATATTACTGGTAGTTTTTCGGGTGGAGGTTTCGGCGGAAGCGCTCCACCAATAGTGCCGTACAATCTGGCACAATGGAAATTTCGCCTTGCCAAAAGAGCCTTCGATATTATCGGTGCTATTTTTATTTTGACAATCGGCTTACCTGTTGTAATTTTACGTAAACCTCAGCGCCACAAAGAACAGCGTTATATCCGCCGCCGTGTTCAAAATATCGTGGATGTTCTGCGAGGTAGAAAAAGCCTTATTGGCTTGTATCCCATTGATATACATCACACAATAGAGTCGCCGACTACCACAAAATATAATCACCTGTTAGCATTGGGGAAAATAGGTTTAACTGGGCTTGCACACGTCCATATCCCTGAGCAACTCTCCCCGCTTGCACTGCAAAATTTGAATGAATTTTATGTGCGTCATTATTCGCTGTGGCTTGATGTGGATATACTTGTAACACTCTTTTTTCGTGTAAACCGTAATGAGCAACGACCTCAGGAGTGATGCGGCTCCGAAAGCTGCCCCCAAAGTAGTTTTGGAATTTGAAAAACCTATTGTAGAACTCGAAAAGAAAATTGCGGAAATGCGTGCTATGCCCAATGCAAGCGACATTACGCCGGAAATAGATAGCCTGCAAGCCCGCGTTGAGGAGCTTCGCGTGGATGTCTATTCCAAACTCACACGCTGGCAACGTGTTCAGATTGCTCGCCATCCGCAACGCCCTTACACGTTGGATTACTGTGCCAATGTTTTTACTGAATTTACAGAGTTGCACGGCGATAGAACCTTCAGAGACGACCCTGCAATAGTCGGTGGACTTGCTCGTCTTGATGGAAAACCCGTTATGGTCATCGGTCATCAAAAAGGACGCGACACCAAGCAAAACGTTATTCGTAACTTCGGAATGCCCGACCCTGAAGGCTACCGAAAAGCATATCGCCTCTTTCAACTTGCCGAGCGTTTTAAGCGTCCCGTGGTCTGCCTTTTGGATACACAAGGTGCATATCCGGGAATAGGTGCGGAAGAGCGGGGGCAAGCAGAGGCTATTGCACGCAATCTAAAACTCCTCGCCACATTGAAGACCCCTGTGATTATCGTCATTATTGGCGAAGGTGCATCCGGTGGAGCACTTGGAATAGGTGTTGGCGACCGTATTTTAATGCTTGAAAATTCGTGGTATTCCGTTATCGCGCCGGAGTCTTGTTCCAGCATCTTGTGGAGAAGCTGGGATTACAAAGAACAAGCTGCTGAAGCACTGAAACTCACTGCACCCGACCTCCAACAAGTCGGTGTTATAGATCGCATTATTCCTGAACCTATCGGTGGCGCACACGCCAATCCGCAACAAATTTACGATACCGTGCGTACTACTCTCACGAATGAACTTCAGACACTACTGCAAATACCACTACACCAACTTGTTGATAAGCGCATAGAAAAATTCTGCGCTATGGGCGTATGGTCAGAGGGGTAACTTGGAATTGCTCTTATGCCGGCAGAAATGAATCATTACCGGCTTGTGTGCAGGGAAATACCGCTTGAAGCTACCGTTGATGGTGATTTGCAGCCATATTCTTTTTTTTGTAACATTTATCTTTTTCCATCACCAATTTCTGTTTTTCTAGGAGAAATGCTCTATGAATAACGAGGAACGTACCTCGCCCGGCAACGAAGCCGATGATTCTTCGTCCGGCTCTCAGCCACGTAATTCTCAACGTGATGCCGCGGGTAATGCTTATAGCACCAACATCGGCAGTACCTATTCTACCGACTACAATAGTGACGGTTACAAAGGGGGAACCTATAACCGTCCTCAGGGTAATTACGGCAATCGTGACAACTACGGCAACCGCGATAACTACGGCAACCGTGACAACTACGGCAATCGTGATAACTATAACCGTCCAAGTGGTGGCGGTGGCTATCAACCACGTGACAACTACGGCAATCGTGATAACTATAACCGTCCAAGTGGCGGCGGTGGCTATCAACCACGTGACAATTACGGCAACCGTGACGGCTACAATCGTCAAGGCGGCTACCAGCAAGGTGGCGGCGGCGGCTACCAGCAGCGCGATGGCGGTGGCGGTGGCTATCAGAACCGCCAAGGCGGCGGTTATCAGCAGCGCGATGGTGGTGGTGGTGGTTATCAGAACCGTCAAGGCGGCGGCGGTTATCAGCAGCGCGATGGTGGTGGTGGTGGTGGTTATCAGAACCGTCAAGGCGGCGGCTACCAGCAGCGCGACGGCGGCGGCGGCGGTTATCAGAACCGTCAAGGCGGCGGCTACCAGCAGCGCGACGGCGGCGGCGGTGGCGGTTATCAGAACCGTCAAGGCGGCGGCTACCAGCAGCGCGACGGCGGTGGTGGCGGCGGCGGTTATCAGAACCGTGGCGGTGGTGGTTATCAGCAACGCGGCGGTGGTGGTTATCAGAACCGTCAAGGCGGCGGCTATCAACAGCGTGGTGGCGGTTATCAGCAGCGTGGCGGTCAACAACGAGCAGATGGACGTGTTATGCGTTCGCGTCAGCAGCAGCCACGCAAGCCACAACCTCACAAACAGCAGGTAGGGCATCTTGTTTCATTGCCACGTATGTTGGCAATTCAGCAATTTGCTTGCCGGAAAATTGCCGTTGATTATATTCGCAATGCACGGGTCATGGTGAATAACGTCATTTCGCAAGATCCGAACGTGCGCGTCAACTATAAGCGTGATGCCATCAAAATTGACACGATGGATCTGCAGCGCAACCGCCCAGCAACATACATCCTCGTCAACAAACCGGCAAAAGTATCGGGTTCGCGCGAGGCTCACACTTTTACACTTCATTCCATGATTCATGATGCCGAAGCATGGTATTTCCCACTTGGTCGTTTGCTCAAAGCAGCATCAGGACTGACGTTGCTTACCAATGACCCCGCCCATAGCGGACAGGTTTCGACAGCATTCAATTACGTGGAAAAAGAGTATCGCATTAAGGTACAGCGACAAGTAAAAAAAACGGAATTGACCGCTATGACGAAGGCTCTGAAGGAATTAAACGCCGGAAATAGCGACGTGGCAAAGGTAGAAGTTGTCCAGAAAAATGCCCGTAACTGCTGGATTGGCTTTACCTTATACCATGGTTCATTTGCTGACTTGTTTGCCATTTTGAAGAATCTCAAACTGGAGCCACTTTCGATGCAGCGTTATCGCATTGGTGCTCTTAATGCCGATAGTCTCACGCCCGGTTCGTGGAAGCAGTTAAATAATGTCGAAATTGCACAGATGTTCGGTACGACCACTGAAGGTGCGTCGTTCTTCTTCAAATAATATTGTTTGCTATCTCTTTCTAGGCTACAACAAAAACGGCTTCAAATACTTGATTTGAAGCCGTTTTTGCTTGTAATACTGAAAAAAATGTCCTTCTACCGAACCTCTCCCACATACACAAATGCGATTCCAAAGGTCAGTGATTTGTAGCTGGTGCGAGCAAACATTCCCGTCTCACGCATAATATCGTCAAAATCGCTACCACTAGGAAATTGAGCTGCTGTTTTGTTCAGATAGCTATACGCTTCCTTATTACCCGTCAACATACCACCGACAAAAGGAATGACGTAATTGCTGTAAAAGCGGTACAAAGCCCCCATGAATCCTTTGGGCTGACCAAATTCCAGCACGACCACTCGCCCGGACGGACGGACAACGCGAGCCATTTCGCGCAATGCCTGTGCAGGGACATCCACGTTACGAATGCCGAATGAAATACTCGCAATATCGAAAGTGTTGTCGGGATAGTGCAGATTCATCGCATCGGCAACCTCGAAACGAATGTCCAAACCACGCTTCGTTGCTTTGTCAGGAGCGGTTTCCATCATTTCTGCGCAGAAATCTGTTCCCATAACGCTTCCCTCAGCACCGACGGCTCTTTTGAAAGCGAGCGCCAAATCGCCTGTTCCCGTAGCGCAATCAAGAACGCTCATTCCCGCCTTTGCTTCGGAAAGTCGTACCACAACTCGCCGCCAGAGATGGTGAATTCCTAGAGACAAGACCGTATTGCTGACATCGTAGCGAGGGGCGATAGTGGCAAACATTGTGCGAACAGTTTCGCTCATGGTGAGTACAAATTGAGATGAAAAAGATGGTGGTGGTAATAAACACAAGATATAAAACGGCTATGTCTATGGTCGAAGCATTTGCGCTGTAATCGCCTCCGCAATACGCAGCGCTTCTAGCGCCTCACGCGCACTCGTCGCCCGAAACGAATGAATTGCTCTTGTGCTCACTGCCTCAGCAAAAACACGCTGCTCTTCGCTAATGGCGTTGCTTTTGGCAATGGTGGGCTGTTCGTACCAAATGGAGCGCTTGTGTTCTCCGGCATCAATATTGCCCAGCATCATCGCGGGAACAATGTCGGAGCGCTTCTCCGTACCAGTTTCCATACCGGTTTTCGGTATTTGTTCGTCGTCGGTGATATGAAACATTTCTACGCTGTTCGTCGCAAAGTCCAGGGAAACGTAGGCATCGCGCTGAAAAATCCGCATCTTGCGCATGGGTTTAGCAGAAATGCGCGAAGCGGTCAGATTTGCGACGCAACCATTCTCAAAGCGTAAGCGGGCGTTTGCAATGTCCGGCGTATCGGTCAGCACCGCCACGCCGTTAGCGTGAACTTCCGCAACGGGAGATTTCACCAGCCACAGCGCAATATCAATATCGTGAATCATCAAGTCCAGAATAACCGACACATCGGTAGCACGTGGTTTGAACTGTGCCAAACGGTGCGCTTCGATGAAAAGCGGCTCAAGGCGCTCAGTATCAATCGCTGCCAAAGCAGGATTGAAGCGCTCTACGTGTCCGACGTGGATAATTAGCCCCTGCGTTTCTGCCATTTGCGCAAGTTGCTCACCCTCTTCAACGCTGGTGGTGATGGGCTTTTCGATGAAACAATGCTTGCCTTGTTGCAGACATTCTTGCGCAATGGCAAAGTGCGTTGAGGTGGGCGTGGCAATCGTGACAGCATCCGCTTCGGTAAGCGCTTCGGCAAGGCTTGTGGCAACGCGGACGGGCTCGGCATCAGGAAATTCTTGTGCGAGTTTGTCAGCGAATGCCTGTGCGCTTTCTACGTTAGCGTCATAGAGCGCCGTGAGCCGTGCCTTGTCCTGCTGTAGCCAAAGCCGTGCATGAATTGCGCCTAAATGCCCCGTTCCGATAACGGCAATGCGAGGTGTGGTCATAGAGCTTGAATTCAGGGAGGGAAATACTTAGACGGAATATTGTTTTGCATAATATTCTTTGTACGCGCCCGAACGCACGTTTGCAAGCCATTCTGCGTTTGCCACATACCATTCGACAGTCTTTTTCATGCCGCTTTCAAATGTTTCTTTGGGCTTCCAGCCAAGTTCCTTTTCGATTTTACTGAAGTCAATCGCATAGCGGCGGTCGTGTCCGGGGCGGTCGCCGACGTACTGGATAAGCGTCTCCGGCTTGCCAAGCGTGTGCAGAATTGTTTTCACGACCTCAATGTTTGGCTTTTCCGATGCACCACCCGCATTATACGTCTCGCCCACACGCCCGCGCTCATACACTGCCCAAATCGCCGAGCAGTGGTCTTCCACGTAAATCCAATCGCGGACGTTCATACCGTCGCCATAGACAGGGAGCAGTTTGTCTTCGAGCGCATTGGCAATCATAAGTGGAATCAGTTTTTCGGGGAATTGGTAGGGACCATAATTATTCGAGCAGCGCGTGGTCAATGCCGGAAGTCCGTGCGTATGCACAAATGCCCGCACAAGCATATCCGATGCGGCTTTCGAGGCGGAATAGGGCGAATTAGGCTGCAGTGGCGTTTCTTCCGTAAATAAGCCTTCCGCACCTAGCGAACCATACACCTCGTCGGTTGAAACCTGCACATAACGTCGTATTTTCAAGGATTTCGCTACTTCCAAGAGTGCCAATGTGCCTTGCACATTCGTATCCACAAAGGGTGCAGCGCTCATAATGGAGCGGTCAACGTGCGATTCTGCCGCAAAATTGATAATGCCCGTCACGCCGTATTGACGGCAGACATATTCGACCAACTCTTTATTCTGAATCGCGCCGTGAACGAAGTGGTAACGCGGGTTGTCAGCCACAACGCCGCCCAAATTTTCCATATTTCCGGCGTAGGTGAGCGCGTCGAGATTGACGATAGTGTGCGGAGTATTGGCAAGCATGAAATGGACAAAATTCGAGCCGATAAAGCCCGCGCCACCTGTGACGAGAATGGTTTCGTGCATTAGTGTTGAAAAAAGTGGTCAAAAAATAAAGCACCGCAAAAATACGGGATTCTTGCGTATCATTCAAACACGAATCGTCGCCAGTTACCCCCAAAAATGTCGGGCAAGCTGAAACACCAGTAATGACGAGCTATACGCGAGCACAAGCGTATAAGCAAAAGCAAGTGCAGGATACTTCCACGACCCCGTTTCCCGTTTCATCACGGCAATGGTGGACATACATTGCAAGGCATAGACGTAGAACACCAAGATACTGAGCGCTGTGGGTAATGAAATCGCGCTTTTGAGTACGGTGCGCAAGTTTTCATCGCTTTCCGACACATCCACGCTATAAACCTGTCCCATGACCGAAACAAAGACCTCGCGGGCGGCAAAACTCCCCAAAACGCCGATAGTTACTTTCCAGTCGAAGCCGATAGGCGCAAAAATCGGTTCAATTGTTTTGCCGATGGTGCCGAGTGCCGAATGTTCCAGTTGAAGGCTTGCCGCTTGAACAGGTGAAGCTGCGGGCGGTGCTTGGTGTTTGGGAAATTCACCCAACGCCCAAAGGATAATGGAAAGCGCGAGAATCGTCGTGCCAGCAGACGTGAGGAATTGCTTTGTGCGGTGGAACAGTGTTAGAAAAACGCTCCGCCATGTGGGGAAGCGATACGGCGGAAGTTCCATGAGAAAGGGCAATTTCGAGCCTTGAAACATCGTGC
>JANYDO010000292.1 GCA_025363605.1 Candidatus Kapaibacterium sp. | reverse complement strand
TATCAAGACCGTGTGTTCGGCAGGAGCGATATTTTCCAAAGAACAGATTATCAACATCGTAGGACACATCGAATCTCTTGTCTCTAAAAATACAAATCAATCACCCGAAAGGGAATAAATCCAATTAGAACCGATTTTTTTACCATTCAGGATAATTTGGAAACTTCGCGTTCTTTTGGCAATCTGAAAAAGCGTATATTTGTTATTTGTGTGTTTCCGTTTCGGCAGAGGTTCTGCCACACAACCATTTCAAACTAACCTGACTAACAGAAAGCTATGGAAAAACCTGTCATTCTCTCCGCCGCACGCACGGCTATCGCTGCCTTCCAAGGCGCACTTACTCCGCTTGGCGCACCGCAAATGGGTGCAATCGCCATCAAAGCCGCACTTGCGAAAGCCGGACTTACGCCCGAACAGTTCGCCGAACACACGAGCGAGGTCATTATGGGTCAAGTTCTGGCAGCCGGCGTGGGACAAGCACCTGCCCGCCAAGCAGCTATTTATGCGGGTGTTCCGAAGTCCGTTCCGGCTATTACCGTCAATAAAATGTGCGGAAGCGGCTTAAAAGCGGTCATGCTGGGCGCTCAAGCAATTTTGACGGGCGATGCAGAACTTGTGCTGGCGGGTGGTCAAGAATCTATGACAAACGCTCCATATCTGCTTCCGAAAGCACGTGGCGGCTACCGAATGGGTAATGGTGAAATCATTGATTCGATGATGTACGACGGTTTGACCGATGCTTACGACAAAGGTTCTATGGGTATTTACGGCGATATGTGCGCTAAAGAATACGGTTTCACCCGCGAAGCACAAGACGAATTTGCCATCACGAGTTACAAACGCGCTCAAGAAGCACAAAAAAATGGTTGGTTTACCAGCGAAATTGCTACGGTCGAAATGACCGACAAAAAAGGTACCGTCTTGTTTGCAGCCGACGAGGGTCCGGGACGTGCGCAATTCGACAAGATTCCCACGCTCAAAGCAGCTTTCTCCAAAGACGGCTCCGTTACTGCCGCAAACGCCAGTTCCATCAATGACGGCGCAGCAGCACTCGTGCTTGCATCACCGGCAAAGGCTGCCGCGCTTGGCGCAAAGCCGATAGCACGGATTTTGGCACAAGCCTCGCACGCCCAAGAGCCGCAATGGTTCACCACCGCCCCAGTGGGCGCAATCAAAAAAGCACTCGCCAAAGCGGGCTTGCAAGCAAGTGATATTGACCTCTACGAAGTCAATGAAGCCTTTGCAGTTGTCCCGATGGCAGTGGAAAAAGACCTCTCTGTTTCACGCGACAAAATCAACATTCACGGCGGCGCAATCGCCCTTGGGCATCCAATTGGTGCTTCGGGCGCACGAATACTCACCACGCTTATTCATGCTCTTCAACGCACGGGCAAGCGCACGGGACTTGCGACGCTCTGCATCGGCGGCGGCGAAGCCAGTGCGGTGATTATTGAGATGCTTTGATACTGGGAACTTCGGAAGTTTTGATACTCATCTGGGATTGAAAAGGATTACTGGGATAGAAGAAAAGCATACGTTTATGGTAGAATCCCAGTCATCATTGTTATCCCAAACAATCCCAGTTCAGTTCCAATCGCAGTTTTGATACGACATATTCTGTGTTGAAGTCGTGTTTATTTCACGTTTCAACTACCTTCAACACTCACCAACTCTTCAGTTTATGGAACGAGAAAAACTCAATACGCACCAAAAAGCACTTCGTGTCAACCTCGACCCGCGTTGGTACGGTACGTTTGCAGAAATTGGTGCGGGGCAAGAAGTTGTGCGCTGGTTTTTTCGCGTAGGAGCGGCGGCAGGAACGATTTCCAAAAGCATTTCGGCATACGACATGACCGTCAGCGATGCGATTTACGGCGAGTGCGAACGCTACGTTTCGCGTCCGCGTCTGGAAAGTATGCTGGAGTACGAACACCGCTTGAACCTTGAGCGCCTGAGCGAAAGCCGTGGCGATGACACTGCCTTTTTCGCTTTTGCCGATACCGTTTCCGCGCTCAATTTTCATGGCACCAATGAATGCCACGGTTGGATGGGCGTACGCTACCAAGCCCGCCCCAGTGACGAAGATAGCCAAATCATCATGCACGTCCGAATGCTTGACCGCGAAAATGCACTCCAGCAAGAAGCGCTCGGTATTGTGGGTGTAAATTTGCTCTATGGCGCATTCTATCTGCATCAAGACCCCGAAGAATTGCTCGAATCTCTTCTGGACGGTCTCAGCACTGACCGTGTTGAAATAGACATGATTGAGTTCTCCGGTATTGAGTTTCGTAATGTTGATAATCGCCTGATGAGCCTCAAGCTCGTTCAGCTTGGTCTGAGCGAAGCCGCGATGTTCGCTGCTAATGGTGAGGTCTTGCAGCCAACGGAAGTGTTGTACAAAAGCCCCGTGCTCGTGGAACGCGGCAGCTTCCGCCCGGTGTGCTTTGTGAATATAGATATGCTGGAAGCCGCTTCGGAGAAGTTTGCGCAAGAACCGGAAGTGCAAGGGAAACAAATCATTCGGCTGATGGAGCTGACCATGCACAAACTCATGGCAGAAGACGGCGACGTTGACCCCCGCGATTTCCTCGCCCGCGCTGACGTACTTGCTGCCTCCGGCATGACCGTCCTCATTTCGGAATACTTTGAATACGAGCGCCTTGTGAACTACCTTTCACGCTGCACGAAGGAGAAAATTGCGATTACGATGGGTGCTGGCAGCCTCATGGAAATTTTCGACACGAAGTATTACGAATCGCTTGAAGGCGGTATTTTGGAATCCTTCGGCAGACTCTTCAAAACAGATGTGAAGCTCTACATTTACCCCCTACGCGACCTGCAAACGCACGAAATGGTCACGGTCGAAAACCTTCCCGTCGCTGAGGAATTACGCTTCCTCTATGACTACTTGGTGCATAATAATTATCTCGTCCAACTTGATAATTACAACGAACAATATCTGCACATTTTCTCGCGCGACATCTTGAAAAAAATCAAGAATCAAGATGCTTCGTGGGAAGAAATGGTGCCGCCCGAAGTGGCAAAAGTCATCAAACAGCGCGGATTCTTTGGTTACAAGCGTAACGCAATGCGGGTTTGAGGCAAATTCTGTGTAAAAATTCTCCCACTCTATTTTTTTAATCATGGCAAGAGTTCTTATCACCGGCGGCGCAGGTTTTCTGGGTTCGCACCTTTGCGAACGCTTTCTGCATGAAGGCTTCGACGTTATTTGCATGGACAATTTTATCACGGGTTCGCCAGACAATATCGCTCATCTTATCGGCAACCCGCATTTTCAGTTTGTCAAGCACGACGTAACCGAATACATCTACGTTGCCGGAGAAGTTGACCACATCTTGCATTTCGCCTCGCCCGCTTCGCCGATTGATTATTTGAAAGTGCCAATCCAAACACTGAAAGTGGGTTCGCTCGGGACGCACAAAGCATTGGGATTGGCGAAAGCAAAAAAAGCACGATTCCTGATTGCTTCCACCAGCGAAGTCTATGGAGACCCGCTCGTACACCCGCAGGAAGAATCGTATTGGGGAAATGTGAACCCTATTGGCGCACGTGGTGTCTATGACGAAGCCAAGCGCTTTTCCGAAGCAATGACAATGGCATATCACCGCTTTCACGGCGTAGAAACGCGTATTTTACGCATTTTCAACACTTACGGTCCCCGTATGCGCGTGAACGACGGGCGAGCAATTCCAGCATTTCTCTCGCAAGCGCTTCGTGGCGAGCCGCTCACCGTCTTTGGCGACGGCTCTCAAACGCGCTCAGTCTGCTACGTGGACGACCTCGTAGAAGGTATTTACCGCCTACTTCTTTCCAACGAGACCAATCCGGTGAACATCGGCAACCCTGATGAAATCACAATGCTGGACTTGGCAAAAGAGATTCTGGAAATTACGGGTTCCAAAAGTGAAATCGTTTTCAGACCGCTTCCCGAAGATGACCCAAAAATTCGCCAACCCAATATCGAAAGAGCAAAACGTATTTTAGGCTGGGAACCCCGTGTAAACAGGCGCGAAGGGCTTTTGAAAACATTGGAATACTTCCGTAAGGCAATTTTAGAACAATAGACGTTCATTACAAACTATGCACAGATTCTTCCTCTCCCTCGCAGTCGTTCTCCTCGTGTGGAGCGCCGCTGGATATGCTTTTGCTCAAACTGCACTACCCCTGCGCCCCGACACGGAGCGCTTTCTGCAAGCACGAGTCTGGCTTTCCGATAGCTTCAGTCTTCGGGATGCCGAGGAAGCGGGCGTGGAAATTGAGCATAGTGTCGTAAAAGGGAAGCGCTCGGTGGAAGGCATCATCAGCTACTACACGCTTTTAACCCTGCAACGGCGTGGTGTGCGCGTAGATGTGATTCAAGCGGATGCCGAAGCCGAAGCTGCACAACGATTGAGCGCTTTCGCGCAGCAATCGGCAAAGCAGCGCCGTAGTGTCCTTACGAGCGATACCCCACGCAATTTCGTGCTTGGCTCAATGGGTGGTTTTTTCACGCTGAATGAAGTCTATGCGGAATTTGCACGAATGCGCACGATGTTCCCGCAAGTAGTAAGTGCCTTTGAAGTAATCGGTACATCGGTCGAAGGTCGTCCTTTGCTGGCGTACCGCATTGGAACGGAAAGTTCCCGCACATCCAATGCGCCGGAAGTTCTCTACACCGCACTGCATCATGCCCGCGAACCCGGCAGCACGTCGGCGCTGGTCTATTACCTGTGGTGGCTTCTGGAAAAATTTCAGGCAAATGATGCAGAAGCCGCATATTTGCTCAATAACCGCCAACTCTATTTCGTGCCGATGGTAAATCCTGATGGCTACGCCTACAATCAGATGAATTTCCCGGGTGGTGGCGGAATGTGGCGAAAAAACCGTCAGCGCAATAGTGACGGCTCTTTTGGTGTGGATTTGAATCGTAATTACGGCACACAAACCTTCTGGAACGCTCCCAACGGCGGTTCTTCCACAAGCACTCGCAGCGACACCTATCGCGGCACAAACCCTTTCTCTGAGCCGGAAACAGAGGCCGTGCGAGATTTTTGCCTAAAGCATAATTTCCGCACCGCTATCAATTACCACTCCTTCAGCAATCTGCTCATTTATCCGTATTCCTACATCACGACCGAAACCCCTGATTCTACCTACTTTCGCGCATTGACAGCAGAAATCACTAAAAACAACCTCTACTCTGCCGGACGGGACTTACAGACCGTTGGCTATGCCGTGCGAGGTGCGTCGGACGACTGGATGTATGCGGGTGTAAGTGGTCGCAAAATCATGGCATACACGCCGGAAATCGGTACTACCGATGACGGTTTTTATCCCACACCAGACCGCATCACTACTCACGGCGCGGAGAACCTTTCCACCAATCGCATGACAGCATGGAGCGCAGCAGTGAACGTGCGTCCGGTACAGTCGTATGTTGCTGAAAACCCGCAAACGGGGCTAACGCGCATTATCGTGGAAATACAAAACATTGGGATTCAGGATGCAACTACCCCTTCGGCAATATTGTTGCGTCCGCTCGCGGTGGGCGTAAGGATTCTTCGCGCTGACAGACCGCTCCGTGCCTTGCGTTCTACCGAACTTGTGCTTGAGGCGTTTGATTGCACGTTTGACTCCACAGTAAAAAACGGCACAGCCATTCCCGTTGAAATTCTCATCACGCAAGAAAATACGCCGCGCCGTGACACGATGCAGGCGCAAATCCTCCAAGCCAATCGGCAGACACTTTTTGCGACCGAAGCCGATGCAGCAAAATGGAAACTGGGACGCTGGGGCGTTGTGCGCGATGCACTCACGGGGCGCACAGCGCTCACCGACAGTCCTGCGGGCGACTATCCTGCCAATTCGCGCAATTATGTGCAACTCGCACAGCCCGTTAGTTTGCGCGGTGTACGAGCGGCAACCTTAGAATTTCAAACACGGTGGTCTATCGAATCAAATGCTGATATAGGTGTGGCGCAGATTTCGACGGATAACGGCGCGACGTGGCAGTCTTTGCGTACTTCGCTTATGAAGCCTTCTTCTTTCGGTAGTGGCGCAAACTTTGGCTTCGACGGCAATTTCCCGCAATGGATTCGTCAAGAATGTTCCCTACGCGATGTCGTTGGGCAAGATGTACTCGTGCGTTTTGGGCTTTTGAGTGATAGTGACGCGCAGTTCGACGGCTTCTTTTTGTCCGACGTTGCGGTGCGCGTCTATCGTGACTCGGTTGCACAGCGCGGTACGGCTGCTCTTCTAGCGCAACCGCGCCTTTCACCAAATGCTATCACTCAAAGCAGTGACCTCAGAATCGAATTTCCCCTTTCCAATGAGATTCAAGCAGATATTCGACTCTATAACGTGCTTGGGCAAACGCTTTTTGCCTCCGATGCTGTACCGATTGCTTCCGATGGCGTAGCAACGCTGCGGCTTCCCATGCTTGCCAGAGGGTTGTATTTTGTGGAAATTCGCACTAGTGGCGGTTCGACACAGGCACAACTTATGGTGTTGTAAGAGCTTTATAAGAAAACTCCCTCTTGAATTCAAGAAGTTATAGAACGAATCAACATAAAGGCTTCTGCATAGTCTGCGCCAACGGTAACAGCATGACGGCGAGCAAGCGTTTCGAGTGCTTCGGGTGAGCGGGGATGGGGAAAAGCACGGCGTTCAAATTCGTAGTTTTCCATTGCCTTGATTTTAGCATCTATCCCCTCGCGCGTGACGCTACAATACACATTCGGTTGAAAATAATTAGGGTAATTGAATGCTTGCCATTCGGTAGAGGACGGCGTTTCAAAGGTGAGAATTGTACGCACGACTTCACCTCGCATGGGGCGTGTGGCGGTAATTACTGCCTCAAATGTGCGACGATGGTCTATGTTGGTGTCTCCGCCATGATGGGTGAAGATAATACTCGGCTGAAAATCAGCCTTTTCTTTTTCGATGACTTTGACAATATCCAAGAGCGCAACCGAATCAAAACGATTATCGGGAAAATCGTAGATGCCGACACTTTCGTAGCCGATAGCTGCAGCGGCACTGTGGATATTGGCGCGGTGGACGGCAAGTTCTTGTGTCCATTTTTCACGGTCACGTTCGTCGGAGCGCGAGGTAATACCCTCGCCAAGAATAACAGCTCGAATGGTACATCCGTACTGATGTACAAGGTCGTGCACAGTTGCACCCAAGCCTAAAATTTCATCGTCAGGATGGGCAACAACAACAAGGATACGTTTATTTGCGAGTAATTCGTACATCGGCAAGAATTTCGTTTGGTTTCAAAGATGCCCGCGAAAACTCAAATCGCAGGTGTTCGGTTTCGATAAAAGCATATGGATACCCTTCTGCGTCTAGCATACGGATATAGTCAAAGACTTCACGGAGAGTTGAACATTCCGAAATAGAGCTTTCAGCTGGTTTCCTACGGCGAAAGGCTGTTGGTACGCCCGATTGTGCAATAGGATTCGGTTGGGTCTGTACGATTTCTAGCATCATAGTTTCTATAAGCTGCGCTGCACGTATAAATATTTCCTCAGCAGCACCATGGAATGAAAAAGGTCTTTTCATATATATGTCGCCCCCATCAAGTTCCTGCACACAGCGCATGGCGGTCATCTGGGTATCATAGATACCACGTGCAATCTGATTTTGAACAGGACTGCCGCCGCGTCCGAAGGGAACGTCGCTCGGATGAAAAATAACACACTCAAATTGCTCATAGACTGCTGCCGGAATAATATATGACCAATGAGGAAAAAATACGTATCGGGGCTGTATTTCCTGAAGCAGATCCAGATGTAATTCGTCTTTGGAGTGTAGAGTATAAAAAGTGTCGCCAGTAGCAGAAGCCAAACGCAATGCAGCTTCGGAGTAGTTTCCCCGTGTGGCTGCGATAAGGTGTGTCGAAGGCATATAACGAGGATAATTTTAGACAGAAATTCTTGTTTTTTATTGCTGTCAGCGGTAATATCTTACTTGAATTCAAGTTAGCTAAGATGCCGTATAAGCAGAAATTAGACGTGCCGAAGTAGGAACAATATGTTGACGATTCTTTTCGACAAACTCTTGCGCTTCCTTTACAGGTACAAATGCCAAGCCGTGATATTCATCGCCTTGCTCCACGCCACGTTGAATTTCCTCATGGGTGGCGGATGTATGAATAACGCACG
>JANYDO010000286.1 GCA_025363605.1 Candidatus Kapaibacterium sp. | reverse complement strand
CTTCCGCGCCAAAAACTGACGCAACACATACTGCAAAATACCACCATGCTTGTAGTATTCCACTTCGATTTTATTATCAATCCGGGAATCTACCTGAAACTCGAAACTCGTACCGTCCTCGCGAGTGACTTGGATAATCAGCGTTTCAAGCGGCACTAAGCCCTTGGTGATGCCCTGAATATCAAACGTCTCGCGTCCCGTCAAGCCCAGCGACGACGCGCTTTGACCCGCTTTGTATTGCATTGGTAAAATACCCATGCCCACCAAATTCGAGCGGTGAATCCGCTCATAGCTTTCGGCAATAACCGCCCGCACCCCCAGTAAGAATGTGCCTTTTGCTGCCCAATCCCGCGACGAACCGCTTCCGTACTCTTTGCCCGCCAAAATCATCACCGGCGTTCCATCCGCTTTGTACTTCACCGATGCGTCATAGACCGTCGTTGCTTCGTTGGTTGGCAAATACGTCGTAAAGCCGCCTTCTTTGTCCGCCAGTGCGTTTTTAATGCGGACGTTGGCAAATGTGCCGCGAATCATCACCTCGTCGTGTCCGCGCCGTGCGCCGAAGGAATTGAAATCTTCTTTTTTCACACCGCGACCAATCAGGTATTTCCCAGCCGGCGTGCCTTCTTTGAAGCCGCCTGCGGGCGAGATGTGGTCGGTGGTAATCATATCGCCAAGTGCAAGCAGTACCCGTGCGCCCGTGATGTCTTTTGGGTCGGTCGGTTTTTCGGGCAGATCTTTGAAGAACGGCGATTCTTTGATGTAGGTCGAACTTTCTTGCCAATCGAACACTTTGCCCGTCGGCGCAACGAGGTCTTGCCATTCTTGCCCGCCCGCAAACGCGCTTCCGTACTGGGTTACGAAGTCTTCGGTTTTGAGCGCATTGCTTACGGCGGTGTGGATTTCGTCGTTTGAGGGCCAAATATCTTTGAGGAAAACGGGCTTGCCGTCCTTGCCCGTGCCAAGCGGTTCGGTCTCCATATCAATATCTATGCGCCCTGCAAGCGCGAACGCCACGACCAACATCGGCGACATGAGGAAGTTCATTTTGACTTGATTATGCACCCGCGCCTCGAAATTCCGATTGCCCGAAAGTGCCGATGCTACCGCCAAATCACCCTTGTCAATCGTCGCCGCAATCGGCGCGTTCAGCGGTCCCGAATTGCCGATACAGGTCGTGCAGCCGTAACCCGCCACGTAAAAGCCCAATTTTTCGAGATCGCCAAGCACGTTAGCGCGTTTCAGATATTCCGTAACGACCTTCGAGCCGGGCGCGAGACTGGTTTTTACCCACGGCTTCACTTCCAATCCCAGCGCGACCGCCTTGCCAGCCACCAAGCCCGCACCAATCATTACGTCGGGGTTGGAGGTGTTAGTGCAACTCGTGATGGCGGCTATCACCACCGAACCGTCTGCTATCGCAAAATTTTCGCCCTCCACGTTCAGCGTCCGCACCGAACCGTTGGTGCCGCCTTCCTTGCGGTCTGCAAGCTCAGTGTAGGTGCGCGAGAAGGTTTTGTCCATTGTGGAAGCAACCGTTGTTTTCAAATTGCGCATAAGAACTTTATCCTGTGGGCGTTTCGGACCAGCAACCGTCGGTTCGACCGTACTCATGTCGAGTTCCAGCACGTGCGTATAAACGATTTGGTCTTCGTTTTCGCGCCAGAGCATATTTGCTTTTGCATATTTTTCAACGAGTTCTACCTGTTCCGCCGGGCGACCTGATTTGGTGAGGTATTCCAGCGTCCGCGTGTCAATCGGGAAATATGTAACGGTGCAACCAAATTCCGGCGACATATTGCTAATCGTTGCGCGGTCAGTAACCGAGAGGTTGTCCAAGCCCGGACCAAAAACTTCCACGAATTTATTCACCACGCCGTAATCCCTGAGAAGGCGCGTAATGGTGAGAACAAGGTCAGTAGCGGTTGTGCCAAGCGGCATTTTGCCCGTCAAGCGAAGACCAATCACCTCAGGAATGAGGAAGAACGACGGCTGCCCAAGCAAGGCTGCTTCTGCCTCAATGCCCCCAACGCCCCAACCAATCACGCCAATACCGTTCACCATCGGTGTATGCGAGTCCGTGCCGACAAGCGTGTCGGGGAAGGCATAGACCACGCCATCTGCTCCTGGGCGTGAAATTACGCCATGCGCGAGGTATTCGAGGTTTACTTGGTGGCATATCCCCATGCCGGGCGGCACAACGGAGAAATTACGGAAGCCTTTTTGCGCCCACTTTAGGAACTGATAGCGTTCAATATTGCGCTCGTACTCGACTTCCACGTTTTGCGCAAGAGCTTCCGGCGTGCCATAGTAATCCACCATCACGGAGTGGTCGATAACCAAATCCACCGGAATAAGCGGGTTCACATCGTCGGGGTTGCCGCCTTTGCGGGCATATTCAGCGCGAATGCTGGCAATATCCACAACGGCGGGAACGCCCGTGAAATCTTGCATCAGCACCCGTGCGGGCATATAGGGAATTTCCTCTTCGGGCGGTTTTGGCTGCCAGTTGAGGATGGTTTCGATGTGGGAATTGTTGGTCGCAAGGTCGTCAAAATTGCGAATAGCGTTTTCGAGGAGAATACGAATCGAAAACGGGAGTTTCGCAACTTTGCCGCCGTTGTTCGCGTCCAACGCCTTCAAATCGAAGTATTGGTGCGACTTACCGCCGGCTTGGAGCGTAGCGGCGATGCGATGTGGGGAGGTTGGTTGGCTCATAGCAAAAAAGCTAAAAAGGTTGATAAAACGGTGTTTTTGGGGAATGTTACGAAGTTTTGTTGTCAAGTTCAAGTAAGGTTGTTTGCCCTGCAAGGCGCAAGTTATCATCAATTTCTTGGAAGGATTCTACAAGCCGTATGGCGATGAGTGTAGCGTAGGGCTTGAGGTTGCCGTGATTTGCTTGCTTGAGCGCGTAAAAATACCGATGGCGGCTTTTGGCATCGCTGCCCCGCAATGCAAGGTTAAATGGTACACCAAAGGCACGAAGCGTCATTGCAAGCAGTAAACGCGACATCCTACCGTTAAAATCGGGGAAAGGGTGAATACGCACAAAATTATAGGATATTTCTGCTGCAACCATAATAAACTCTTCCCACTGCCCTGATAATACTTGTTCGACACGGTAATTTGAATGTGCAATAAACCTGACCATTGCCTGCGGGACAAGCTCAGGTGCAGGAAATTTCACATCTACGCCAACAAGTTCAATATCGTGGATTCGATAATTACCAGCCTCAACATCGGCATCATTGGGAAGTAAATCATATGCAAGTGTATAGTGTAAATCTAAAACACCCGTTTCAGTAAATAATTGCTTTTGAGGTTTGTAAGGTATTTGTTCAATTTTTTCAATAAACTTGACGAATTCTAGAAATTGCGAATCATTTTCTTGAAACTCATTTTTCTTTAACTCGAAAGACTCTCTCATTGCTGTGAAAAATATAGCATTCATTATCTCCTTTATTTGAATAATAGCGGAGTGAT
>JANYDO010000235.1 GCA_025363605.1 Candidatus Kapaibacterium sp. | reverse complement strand
GCGTTTGCGTGGCATCAAAGTTAATTGGTCGCTGCCTATCAAGGTTAATTTCTAAGAAGAAGCTATTGAAAAGGTCATTTTGGGGTAAGACCATTGGTAGAGAAGCATAGAGCTTTTCAGTTTCGAGGAGTAATGGTGCAGCCAGCGAGACAAACGCAAGACTTTGTAGCGAGACAGATACCCGCGATTCAAGGTCAACGCGCCGCCCCAAAAGTTTTGCAAAGAGGGGATATGCAAAACGGGCACTAAGCAAACCTTCCAAGCGAGCATTGACAAGGCTTCCTGCCAAAAGATTGTTGACAAAAGTGTTCACATCCACAAGGGCAATTTGTGCCTGCAAACTCAGTGTTTGTGCGCTTCCAAAGAGGTTTTTATTTTCATAGCGGGCATTCGCTCCCATTTCCAAGAGCGACGTATTTGCAATTTGACCAATGAACGTGCCGATGTCGGTGCTGTGAATGCGTCGTGTTCGCGTCAGAACGCGCAGAGCAATCGTGGAATCAGTCGCCTCCACGCCGCCCGTCGTGTCAATCAGTGCAAGGTCGAAAAGTCCAAAATTGTACAAATTGTTCACGGAGCGCACAACGTTGGCTTCGCTATACCAATCACCAATCTTGAGTTCCACAAATGCTTGTGGTACAGACGGCGAGAGATAGGTATAAGAAGCGCTGCTGTCAACGTATGTGACGCTGCTAATGCGTTTACGCTTGCCAAGGTCGAAAACAACGGTGGCACTGTCACGGTTTTCTTCTTCGATAAAAGAAAGAATCGGTTTGCGATAGCGTGCTGCGTGATAGCCGTTATCTCTGAGCATCGCCAGAATACGCTCGTTTTGTTCGGTAACGGCAGATTGATTGAAGCGTGCGCCGTGCTCAAGTGTTTGTGCGGCAGAGAGCTTCGGTACAAGGTCGGTGGCGATAGCTTCTAAGCCATAATAAGCAATGGTATCAAGCGGAGTTGGTTCATTCTCCACTACCCGAAAAACGAGTGCATTGCGCAGGGTTTGTGGGTTACGAATAAAGGCGTAATCTACCTGCACCCGATGAAAACCGTTACGACGATAATAGTTTGCCAATGCCGTTGTATCTGCTCCGGCGGCAATTTTGTCGAAATAACGAATACTTTCGTCTGCATTTTTTTCAAGTCGTGTAAGCACTGCTTGAAGTTGCTTGGGAGAAGCCGGATTACGCTGGAGTTCTCGCCTGATATATCCCGCAATGCGTCGTCCGATACCGGCTTCGCTGGGACGCGAGGCGATGACGGCGGAAAGAAGTTCAGAAGAGAACGCCGTAGCACCCACAAAAGTAATATCGTTAATTTCGTACCGCGAAGCCGAGCCGGTAAACATACTATCCTGCGGCATTCCTGCCACGCGCTCTTCCATGCTCAAAGGCTTGAGCATTTGTTGACGGGTAGTAGTCGGCTGTGTTTCTGTCGTTGTAGTTTTTTGAGCGAATGTAGAAATGGGGCGCAGAGGAAACATCATGCCGAAGACCAGCACAATAAAAAAAAGCCCGGACGTTGCGAATGGCAAGCCGGGCATACCTTCAAGGGGTCTTTCGCTAAACATAAATAAGAGGACAGCTTGTTGATGCTAGAGAGTACCACTTGAGAGATTGTTCTTCTAGTAGCACCACAGACAAGCAGAAGCGCTTGGGTGGCCTGGAGAACCGAATCACACAAGGGTTATCAATAGTAACCTTCGTCTTCGGTATCTTCGTCGTAATACAAGTCGTCATCCTGATTGATAGAATCGGGCCAAATGTCCTCGATGCTTTCAAAAAGAACATCTTCTTCTTCAAGTTCCTGTAAGTTATCAATGACTTGCATTGGAGCGCCGCTGCGTTCTGCGAAGTCAATGAGTTCTTCTTTTGTTGCCGGCCAAGGGGCATCTTCAAGAAAGGAAGCAAGCTCGGGCGTCCAAATCATAATAATAGTTCTCGTGATAAGAGTGGATGAATCATGGTGTATCGTTTAGTATTCTCTCTGTTTGTCGTGCGTTGACACTGATTGTGTCGTAGCGGCAAAGATAGCGTTCCCGAAATGAACGGGGAATATAGCGACGAATAACAAGGTGCTTTTGTTGCAGTGCAACGAACAAAATTATTCGGTAAGTATCGGGATGTAAAAAAAGCCTCTCAGACTTTCGTGGCTGCAAAATTAGAAAATCTAGTAGCACTAAATCAAGTTAATTTTCACTCACACAGTCTTTCTGTTACCAAAGTTCATCAACCAAATTTCGTGCCACCGCTTATTTTTTCAGGTCTTTGGGGCGATGCCGTACAGGAATTTTTTTTTCTTTTGAGTCCAAAATTATCCCAAGTCTTACCAGCCTGAGTGTTCATTTTTTCATGATTATAGTGCAAAGGCGCATAGAATCTAAGCAGGAAGACCGTCACTGCTGAACAAACCCTGTCTGCACGACACCTGTCTTTGAGCTACCTTTTCTTTGTGGTGAGAAGAAATCCCTTGTTCCGAAAATCTTTCGTGCCGTAGCCGATGTTTTCTGAAAAAAATTGTAGATTGCGCGGTCAAATCACCGCTGTTTTCCCTACCTTATTTTCTTTGTTATGCACCACACACATTCCTCTTTTCGGCGCTCTGGGAGGCTTCACTCCATGCAGCTTCGCCCCGAACGCATGATTTTTTGTCATCTTCTCACGTTTATTTGTACTTGTATGGCTCTTTCTCCCGTTCTCACCGCACAGCACCGACCGCTTGGAAAGCCCTTTGCGACGCGCTCCGAAGTGATTGCCCAACACGGTATGGCTTGCACCAGTCAGCCACTCGCCACGCAAGCCGCTCTCGACATCCTGAAGCAAGGTGGCACTGCCATTGATGCTGCTATCGCTGCTAACGCAGTACTGGGCTTGGTGGAGCCGACCAGCAACGGTATGGGCGGCGACCTCTTTGCGATTGTCTGGGATGCGAAATCAAAAAAACTGCACGGCTTGAACGGAAGTGGGCGCTCGCCGTATTCGCTTACAATGGAGTATTTCAAAAAGCAGGGCTTGAAGACGATACCGCCTTTGGGACCGCTTCCCGTCTCGGTACCGGGCTGCGTGGATGCATGGTTTGAGCTGCACAAAAAATTTGGCAAACTTCCCATGACGACTGTGCTTGCACCTGCTATTCGCTATGCCCGTGAGGGTTTCCCGCTTTCGGAAGTCATTGCCTACTACTGGGGGCGTAGTGTTCCGGCACTTTCGCAATTCCCGAATTTTAAGGAAACCTTCACTATTGGCGGACGAGCGCCACAAAAGGGCGAGGTCTTCAAGAATCCAAATCTTGCCGCCACGTTTGAAAAGATTGCAAAAGGCGGACGCGATGCATTCTACAAAGGCGACATTGCAAAGACGATTGCCGACTACATGAAACGCAACGGTGGCTTTTTGACCGAAAAAGATTTTGCCGACCATACGTCCGAATGGATAGAACCTGTCTCGACGAACTATCGTGGCTATGATGTATGGGAACTGCCACCGAACGGGCAAGGCATAGCGGCGCTGCAAATGCTGAACATTCTCGAAAAATATGATATGAAATCATTTGGCTTCGGCAGCAAGGAACACGTTCACTACTTTGTCGAGGCAAAAAAACTGGTCTTTGAAGACCGCGCTAAATATTATGCCGACCCCGCCTTTGGCAAGATTCCCGTCAAGTCGCTCATTTCCAAAGAATATGCCGATGAGCGTCGCAAACTCGTCCGAGACGACCGCCCTGCCCGCACCTACGATGCAGGCAATCCGGCTCTCAAAGAAGGCGATACGATTTACATGACCGTTGCCGATGCCGATGGCAACATGGTTTCGCTTATCCAAAGCAATTATCGCGGTATGGGTTCGGGCATGACACCGGACGGTTTGGGCTTTATTCTCCAAGACCGCGGCGAACTCTTTGACCTGACCGAAGGGCGAGCAAACAGCTATGCACCGCATAAACGCCCCTTCCATACGATTATTCCGGCGTTTATCACCAAAGACGGTGCGCCGTACATGAGTTTTGGCGTGATGGGCGGCGAATTTCAGCCGCTTGGGCACGTACAAATTGTGATGAACATGATAGACTTCGGCATGAACGCTCAGGAAGCCGGAGACGCGCCGCGTATCGCTCACACGGGTTCATCGGAGCCAACGGGAGAACGCATGACCGACGGTGGCGCAATTATGCTTGAGAGTGGCTTTCCCGAAGGACTGGCGCGGTCGCTCATGCAAATGGGACACCGAGTACGCCTTGCGCTCGACGGCGAATTTGGCGGCTATCAGGGTATTATTCGCAATGCAGCCGGAGTGTATTTCGGAGCCTCAGAATCCCGTAAAGACGGTCAGGCTGCGGGGTATTGAACTCTGTGCTTCTTCGTTGTTCTGCAAAAGCGGCATCGGGCGTAAACACGGATGCCGCTTTTGCTTTTCTATTGTGATGATAGTCGAAAAAAAAATGCACGATGCAAAAAATACTTCCGCGATGCTCTGTGCAAGCTAACATTCGACTAATTCTGCACTTAGCGGGGAAATATTGCAAAAATTAAATGTTGCAACATTGATTGTAACGGGTTTTTCGTTACAGGTGACACTAGCGCGGTATGAGGTGGGTTTTGTATATTTGCGCGGAAATTGAGGAATCAACCGCGCAAGAATATCGGTAAGCATATTCGTTATTCCCTTTCGGGCGATAGATTTCGTATTCCCTTTCGGGCAGTTTCTTCACCGTCGCACGGATTAGCACACAAGAAACCCGTTCGGGCGGCAGCGTACTTGCACTCTTCAGCCGTCGGGCGAGAAATGATGGCTTAATCG
>JANYDO010000234.1 GCA_025363605.1 Candidatus Kapaibacterium sp. | reverse complement strand
GGCTGGTCCGGGGGCAACGGTGACGATTTCGGGGCAAAATCTGCAAAACGTGACGACGTTGACCTTTGGTGGTGTCGTCATTACCAATTTCACCATTAACCCCAACGGAAGCATTACGTTTGTTGTTCCGCAAGGCGCAATGCCGGGCGCGACGAACACGCAAATACGCCTGAACGCCGAAGGCGGCACGGTGCAAGCCACAACGTCGGTTGTGTTTGTGCCACAGCCCACGATTACGAGCTTTGCGCCGGCTATTGAATTGACGGGTGCAACAATAACGCTGCGCGGTACAAACTTGCGCGGTATTCAGAGCGTTCGCTTTGGCACGGATGCTGCTTCGGCAGTGGCAAATTTCACGCCTAACGATTCCACACGGCTTACTGTCACTGTTCCGGCGCGTGTATTCGGGATGGGAACGGAAGTACCGATTACCATCATTCTGGCGGGTGGGGTGCGGGTGACGAGCGCGACGACGTTTGCCTATAAAAGTTTACCGTCGGGTTCTACCTCTGGCAGCCTTGATTTGACGCAGCGTATAGACGTAACGACATTTATTGACAAAATCGTCGGCAACGGTGGGGAAGTTCGTGTGCGCGGGTCGAATCTGAACGTCGTTACCGATATTTCCCTCAAAACCAGCGTCAGCACAGGGAAGGCGGAGTACAAAATTTCTTCATCGGGACAAATAACGTTGATTTTACCAAAGCAAAATCTTCTCTCCGGCACAGGCGGCACGGTTTCGTCGTCGGCAACAACAGTGGTGTTCTTGGGACCCTATAACGCCATTGCTGTCCAGAATGCCTTTACTATCGTTAGTACGCCGGAAATAGCGAAGGTCGCGCCGACCGATGCTGCTGCGGGTGAAGAAATTGTGATAACAGGTACAAGTTTGGATTTGGTAACAGGCATTACTATTGGCGGGACGGCAGCAACGTTCCGCGTGGAAGGCGCAACACGGCTCATTATTCGTATGCCTACTGCTTCGAGTGCAAGCGGGCTGCCGCTTTCGGGGCGGTTGAATATCCTCTCGGTTGGCGGTATTAACACCGCAACATCCGTCATCATCAATGCCAATCTTGCCGGTGGTTTGCCCGCAATAACGAGTTTTAGCCCCGCATCCGGTGGCGGCGGCACAACTATTATTGTGACGGGCGCAAACTTCAGTCCCGTGAGTGCCGTCTTCGTTGGTGGCGCTCCTGTGGCAGCTTTCAAGCTCTTGTCGCCTACCGAACTCCGCGTTACGTTGCCCGCCGGTGCAAGCCGCATCATGCAAGGCTTCATACAGCTCACTTCGCCGCTTGGTGAAACCGTATCGCGTGACGCATTCCGCTTTACTGCGTCGTTGGAAGCAGATTCAGCGCAGGTTACGGAGCTGATGCGCCTTCTGCCCGCAGGCAGCACGATGCTGAACTGGCGAGCAAATACTCCTATTACCGAATGGCAGGGTGTGAAAGTGTCGGGCAATCGGATTGTCGAGATACTTGTTCCGTCGCTCGGCTTGCGTGGCGCACTGCCGTCTGCACTTGGCTCGCTTTCGGAATTAAAAGTATTGGATGTGTCGGGCAATGCCTTCACGGGCAGCATTCCTGCAAGTTTTTCGGCTCTTGGGCAAATGGAAGAATTTACTGCTCGACGCAACCAATTGAGCGGTTCGCTTTCATCGGCAGTCTGTTCGTGGCGCAGTCTGAAGCGCTTTGATGTCAGCAATAATAGCCTGAGCGGCGAGATTCCGGCGTGTATTGCGACGCTGGACAACGGTGAAGTGGTTAATCTCTCAGCGAACCAGTTTAGCGGCAAAATACCGGCCGAACTGGCAACAATGCTGAATCTGCGCGAACTGCGCTTGAATAATAATCGCTTGACGGGTTCGCTGCCGCCTGAGTTTGGCAATGTCGGCATCGCCAAAACGGCAAAAACAAACGCATCAACAACACAAGCACGAACGCTTCAAATTCTTGACCTGAGTAGTAACGACCTTGACGGCAGTATTCCGCCGGAGTGGAATGGCATCGCAAACCTACGGGAATTGGATCTGAGCCGAAATCGTCTCTCCGGCGCTGTGCCGAGTGGTGTTGGTTCGTGGCGTTTGCTCACTGTTTTGCGTTTGGCAAATAATGCGTTCGCGGGCGAGTTGCCAAGCGGTGTGCAGTGGGATAATCTTGTGGAATTCAATGTCGAAAATAATCGTTTTACGGGCGCATTGCCGCTTGAACTCGCGCAGTCGAGCCGTCTAAAGACTATTCGTGCTGCCAATAACCGTTTCACCGCGTTGCCGAATCTGAGCCGAACCATCGTGGATACACTCAGCGTGGAAAACAATATGTTAGAATTTGGCTCTTTGGAGTCAATCACGAAACTTTCTCCGTCCGTGCGCTCCTTCGTTTACGCTCCTCAAGGGCGCATCGGCAGAGTGCGAGATACTGTGCTGGAGCGTGGTGCGCTTTTGGAACTACGTTCTCTAATCGGTGGCGCAAGTACGGTTTATCAGTGGTATAAAGACGACAACCTCGTGCGCGGCACTGCGGGGCGCGTGGGAACGTTCAAAGTGGACAGTGCGGTGCGTGTCAATAGCGGCACGTATTTCTGCCGCGCCACCAGTCCAGCGCTGCCGTCCTTGACGTTGGAAACAGCACGGGTAACGGTCTCTGTGGCAAGTGTAGATTTGTTGCTTTCTGTGCCGGAGGTGATTTCTCCTGCTCCCGGAGCCATCAATGTCAGCCCGAATTTGACGCTCCGCTGGTCGCGTGTGGAAGGCGCAACGGATTACGAAGTGCGCTGGTGGAAGCTGGACGGCGCAACAGCACTTCCGGCGAAAGTGGATACGCTCGGTCAGCCGGACGAGGGCGAACCAATCTATGTTCTGAGGAACTTGGAACGCGGCGCTTCTTACGAATGGACGGTTCGGGCGATGATTCGTAATGACCGCGGCGCGGTCAGCGAAAATAGTAATGTTTCGACTCCTGCGTTCTTCCGCGTTGTCACTGCCGGTGTTGACCTTGCCTTCAGCACAGTGGATGCGGGCAAAAGCACAATTGCGGACAACCGCGACGTGCCGGGCGGTATCTTGATAAACGTCAGTCCGAATCCGCTGACGATTTTGAAAAATGGGCTCACGGTGGTCTCGCGCGACGGAGCATTCAAAGTGAAAACCGAGCAAGTGGCAGGTATTGTGCGAGACACGACGCTGCTGCCAAATGGCGAATTAGTCTTGGGGTTGGAATTTACGCCCCAAGAAGCCGAGCCGATTGTGGCGACGCTGCAAGTAAACTATCGCGACGCGCAAGGCTCGCAGCGAGTAGCCACCTTTGCCGATGCTCTTCGCGGGCGCGGTAGTGCGCTTTCGGTGCGGGCGGTGGATTTTGATACGATACGGGTGGGCAAGGCATCGGTGCAAAGTATTGAGGTTGTAAACCGTAGCACAACGCATACAATGGAAGTAGATGCGGTACGGATACTGACGGTGCGCGGTGCGCCGACAGAAAAGGCTTTCACGCTGAAGGATGCAAGCGGACTTCTCATTGCACCACGCGAGACGGCATATATTGTTATTCGTGCCGCCACACTGGAAGAGGGCGTTCGCCGTGCTGCCTTGCGAGTAGATGCGCATAGCACAAAGGACACGAGCATACGTGATGTTGCGCTGGCAAGTATCACCGCATTTGCACGTTTACCAAAGCCCGACGACGCGGCGGTAACGCTGCGTGTTAAAGCAGAGCCTGCATCTGCACCGCCCGGCACGCTTGTTCGCTTGAATGTGTATATTGAAGACGCGACGAAAGATAAGTTAGATGTGCTTTTCAAAGCCGCACAGCCGGAAATTAACGCTCGTATTCAGTTCAATCGTCAGGTGCTTAGTCTGGCTTCCAATGCGGGCGGAGCGAGGCTTTTGCCTGACCCGACAGGCAGCACGACGGCAAACGTCATCTTCAACACCCGTTGGGATGGTCGTTCTGCGTTTGTTGCCACGGCGGAAACTCGTGCTGTGGCTGGCTCTACTAACCGAACACTGCTCAATCTGGCAAGTGTGGAATGGGGTACAACCGCAAGCGCCCGCCTCGCGTGGGAGCGCAAGGTTTTCGTGGAAGAGCCGCTCGATTCAACTCTTTTTGCGTTTACCGCAAAAATCTCGAACGCCGGTGGTGGTCGTCTGATTGCGCCTTCGGGTCAGACGGTTGCGATTACCGCCGTGGCTCCAAATCCTGCCAAAGAGCAGATAGAAATAACGTATTCGCTGCCGAAAGATGATTTTGTGACGCTGACGCTTGTAGATGCGCGTGGTAATGAGGTGCAGCGCCTAATGAGCGAAGTTCAAACAGCAGGGCAGCACAAAAATAGCTTCAAGCTCGGCTGGCTTTCGAGCGGGTCGTATATGCTGCGCCTTCAGACTCCGACCGAGATGGTGACGGGAAGAGTGGAAGTGGTGCGATAGAGCGCTGCTGAAAAAATGTAGATATAGCCACGTCAATAAAAAGTAGTTCACTTCCCAATGTGGACTACTTTTTTGTTATGACGGCTTTTGCAATTTAATCATCGCTTCAGCCCGCGTGTGGACTTGGAGTTTGCGGTAGATATTGTGAATATGCTTGCGCACGGTCTCAGTGGCGAGAAACAGGCGTTCGGCAATTTCTTTGTAGCGATAGCCCTTAACAAGAAATTGGATGATTTCTTCTTCGCGGTGTGTGAGTGTGTAGTCTTCTTCAGGAATGAGGGTGGAGAAAGGGCGTTCTACGGGAGATTTCTGAAAAAAACGTATGACCTTGCGAGCAATGCCGTCCGACATCGGTGAGCCGCCTCGTGAGAGATCCATAATGTATTCGTAAATTTCCTCCGGCGGTGAGGTTTTGAGAATATAGCCGGTCGCTCCGGCACGAAGAGACTGAAAGACACTATCATTATCCTCAAAAATAGTGAGCATCATAATTTCTATTTGTGGTGCAGTTTGTTGCAATATCTCGACAGCTTCTGTGCCGGAAATACCAGGTAAGTCAATGTCCATCAGTATAATATCCGGCACAATCAGGTTCGGAATTGCTTCTAAGGCTTCTTCGGCAGAACCAAAAATACCGGCACAAAAAATATCTGTTTTCTGGGCAAAAAGCCGCTTCATCGCTTGGCGATACTGCTCGCGGTCTTCGACGACGGCTACGCTGACGGGTTTCATAGTGTTTGGAGAGAAACGTGCAAAAAAATGCTTCGAGGCACTGCAAGTTAGTGAAGAAAATCGCTGCACACAATACCACATTCGTACCAATTTTGAGAAGTTATAGGGGAACAGAAAACACAATCGTCGTTCCTACGCCCGGTGCAGAATCCAGCCTCATTGCGCCGCCGCAGAGTGCCATACGCTTCTGCATGATTTTTATACCATTCGAGAATCGCCGTACGTTTTCCGGCACAAATCCAAAGCCGTTATCTTGTAGTGTTAGTGTAAGGGTATTGTCTAGGCAGTGTACTCTTATCTTGACGGCACTTGCTCCGGCGTGTTTGACGATATTCGCACACGCCTCACGGACAGCCATGACGACATTGCGCCGCACGTCGGGATGAACGCTTATCTCGTTTGGCAGTGCATGATCAATGGAGAACGAAACGTGCAAGGAAGCATTTTCCAGCATTCGCATAGTTTCTTGTCGGAGATAAGCGATAAGTGCTTCGACAGAATCATTTTCCATATTCAGCAGCCAGACGATTTCGCGGAGACTGCCACGGAGTTCATACACACTGAGCATGATTGCTTGCACCCACTCATTCTGTATACTTTCGGTCAAAAACTCATCCGGTGGTGGCAGCTCGCTTTTGAGCTGCTCGGTCATAGCAGCGATTTCGACGATTTGCGCACCCAAGCCGTCGTGGATGTCGCGGAAGATGCGTTCTCGCTCGTGCGCTTGCGCTTCGGCTTGTGCGCGGGCAATCTCCAACTGGCGTTCGTGCTCGGCTTGCTGCTGTATGGTTTCGAGTTCGTAGTGCTGGCGCTGCTTTCGGAGGCGTTCTTTGTTCCAGACTGACATTCCGCTTACTATTGCGCTGATAACCGTTGCCAAGCCAAAAAACAGAAACCATCGTGTTTTCCAAAAAGGTGGGGTAACGATGATATGAAGACGTGCACCCTCCATATTCCAAATGCCGTCGTTGTTTGAGGCAATAACGTGAAATACATATTCGCCGCCGTCGAGATTGGTATAGTTGGCTTCGCGCTTTGTACCGGCATCTATCCAATCGCGGTCAAAGCCCTCCAATTTGTATTTATAGCGATTTTTTTCGGGGTGCGTGAAATTCAGCGCAGCGTAAGCAATGGTAATGAAATTATCCGTGAAGTTCAGTTCCAATGTGTGCTTGTAGCCGATAGCCGTGTCCAGTGGGGTAGGCTTGTTGAACTTACGAAACTCCGTTAGCACCACCTCTGGCTTTATGTCGTTGTCGCGCAAAGAATCAGGATGAAACGCCGAAAAACCGCCTACTCCACCGAACCAAAATCGCCCGTCGGAGGTGCGGCAATACGCGTGAGAGTTGAATGTATTGCCGTGCAGTCCGTCGCTTTCGTCGTAGTTATGAAACGTCTTCTTTTCGGGGTTGAAACACGACAAACCGTGATTGGTGCTTAACCACAGATTTCCCCGTGCATCTTCCAATATCCCCAGCACAACGGCGCTCGGCAAGCCGTCCTTCATGCCAAAGCGCGTAAAATCCTGCTTTTGCTCGTCAAAAAGATTCAAACCGTCTTCGGTGCCAATCCAAACGCGCCCTTTGGAGTCCTCCACCACACATTCCACGTAGTTGCATGAGATACTACGTGCGTTTGCGGGGTCATTCACAAAATTGGTAAAATCGTCCGTTGCGGGGTGATAGAGGCTGAGTCCGTTCATTGAGCCAAGCCACAAGCGCCCGTGCTTATCGCGGGTAATCTCAAAGACTGCTCGCCCGATGAAACTTCGCGGATTGGCAGTACTGTACGCATAATTCTTGAGTTCTTTTGTTGCCATATCCATGCGGTACATGCCCGAACCCAAATCGCCCGTCCACAAAAATTTCTTTCCGGGAAAGGAAAGCGAATCCTCAAAGACTGGCATGATAGCATGCTCGGGCAGATATTTCTCTTTGCATTTTCCCGTGTGGGGGTCGAAACGAACATATCCGCCGTGCCGGAGACCAAGCCAGAGCGTACCGTCTTGGCGCTCGGAAGCGTAGTAAACGTTGTTGTTCGGGAGAGTTTTCGGTGCCGTCGGTGTATTGCGAAAGCGCGTGAAGGTTTCAGTGCGTGTGTCGAAGTGTGTCAATCCCGCGTCCGACGTAGCGCAAATCCAGAGTGCATTGGCGTTGGCACGTGTGGGCTGCATTCTGAACATGATGCGTGTGGAGTTTAACAAGGGCTTCCCGGCTTTGTGCCTGCCGCGTTCCATATCGGGAAATTCGGCAGTGTAGGGGGTAAACTTGTCCGCTTTGGGGTCGTAGTAGGAAGCTCCCGCCGGGGTGCCAAACCAGAGAATGCCGCTCCGGTCTTCGTATATGCACGATATCGTGTTGAACGCTATACTGGATGGATTGGTTCGGTCATGAAGGAAGGTCGTGAAATCATCTGTTTCGGGGTGATAGATACTCACACCGCCGCCTAAGGTACTGAGCCAAATCCTGCCTTTGCGGTCGCGTTTCATATCCACACAATAGGCACTTGCCAGCCAGTGAGAACTATCAGATTTGTTCGGCAGATAGCGCCGGATAATCTTGTTGGTGTGAGTATTGTAACTGACAAGCCCAGAATTTTGTGAACCGACAAACATGACCGAATCATTCAAGCGAAAGGGAATATGTCTAAAACTGCCATTATTGAGCAGGGTATCGGCAAAAAGCGGCGTGATTGTGCCGATAACTCGGTTGAGCCTTCCCCATTGTTGGGTAACGGTCAGTTTTTCTTTCGTCGGGAGTAATTTCCCGCTGACATATACTTCGCCATTCTCATCAATCAAAGCGTGATGGAGAGCATTTTCAAGCGTGTTCGTAAGTGGCGTGGAAAGAGGCGTAAATCCTTGCTGTTTGGGGTTGGCGGCTGCTTCGCGGGAACGGTATCGCTGCAGTATCTTGTAGGTTTTGCGGTCGAAAAGGTGCAGCGTACCGCTGGCAAGAATCCACAAACTATGGGTTTTGTCTTCGTAGATTTCTCCCACTTCGTCGCCGTCAAGCGTAGTGCTGTCGTTTGGTCGGTGGCGGAAGCGCGTAAAGGTCTCGGTGCGTGGGTCGAAGCGGTTCACTCCGCCGGCTTGGGTGCCTATCCAGAGAATGTCGTCGCTATCAATCAAAAGGCAGCGAATATCGCTGGACGACAACCCCGCAGGATTGTCGGGGTCATGTCGCCAAACACGCATCGAATAGCCATCCCACCGAGCAAGTCCGTCCATTGTGGCGAACCATAGAAAGCCTTGTCGGTCTTGCGCAATGCGGTAAACGACGTTGTGCGGCATTCCGTTTTGTCCGTTGAGGACACCAAAGCGTATGTTTGAAGTGAGTGGTCTTTCTTGGGCAGCAAGGATCGGTGCAGAGCAACATTGCCATGCAAGCAGGAGGAGAATGAGGACGTGAAAGCCTTGGGGCATAGTTGGACGCAAGGTGCATAGATCCTGTGACATTGACTCTCGCATAAAAAAACAGGTTGGCAACGATTATCGTACTCACGAAAATACAAGAAATTAGGTACGAAGCAAGAGGAAAATTTGACTTCTCATCACCTTAGGCGGCTTGCAGTTGTGATACTATTCCCTTTCGGGCGATAGATTTCGTATTCCCTTTCGGGCAGTTTCTTCACCGTCGCACGGATTAGCACACAAGAAACCCGTTCGGGCGGCAGCGTACTTGCACTCTTCAGCCGTCGGGCGAGAAATGATGGCTTAATCG
>JANYDO010000203.1 GCA_025363605.1 Candidatus Kapaibacterium sp. | reverse complement strand
CCGTCGCTGGGAAGCCGCACTGCATCTATGCTTGTCGGTTGTGTGTTGCGGTTGATGATGAGCGCTGAACGCAGCGTTGAGCGTCCCGTGCGAACGGTATCGAAATTCACCGCCGCAACCTGCCATACGCCTGCCGATGCGATGAGCAGCGTGTCTATCGTGCCGCTTGCGCCTTGTATGCTTGCGCTTAGGGTTGCTGATTTTGTACCGCTTGTGCGGGGTGCAAACGTGACGGTTGCTTGTGTGGATTCGTTGCGGCGCAGTGTAAATGTGTTCGGTGTTCCCAAGCGGAAATTTTCTTCTGTTTGCGCCTGAAGCGCTAATCCTACACTGAGCGTTGCCGCGCCTTGGTTAATAAGCGTGATTGTGCCTTGCTGGGTGTCGCCCGGAAAAATTTTCGTAAAACGTGATGGTTGGATGAGTAATGCACGGGCTGGGGCTTGATACGTGAAGCGTCCCGGAGCAGTAATGGTGCAGGCTCCGGCTATTATTTGTACTTCGCCGCTTTCCACGCTGCCCACCGTCACGACAATGCGTGTGGGAGATTGCAGCGACCACAACCGCACGGGCACACCGCCAATGCTCACACCCGTCACTGCTTGCAAGCCTGTTCCCGAAATCGTCATCGTCGTTTGGGGATTACCACTTGCGGGGGTGAACATATCAATACTTGGGCAAGGAATAAAGACAAAGCGCGTCGTGGCTGTGGTAGTGCCGCCGCGAGTACGAAGGGCAAGCGCCAAGTCCGGTACGGTCGTCATACCGAAATCCGGCACGGTTACGGTCATTTGCGTAGGAGAAAGGACAGCAAAGCTGGCAACGCGCCCGCCAATCAACACGGCATCGGGCGCAGAGAATCCCGTTCCTGAAAAATTCAGTCCCGTGAGTGTGAGCGTCGAACCCGCGCCGGAGGTGGTGGGAGTAAAACTTTGTATGCTTGGTGGCGGAAAGAATACAAACTGCTGTGCCGCTCGACCGCTATCAAGCGGGTTTGCGACAAGCACCGTGCCGCTTGCACCACCACTGGCGATAACTGCTCTAATTTCGGTATCGGAGATGACTTGCACACTTGCTGCTGCCACACCGCCGAAGGTAACGCGATTTGCGCCACGGAAATTCGAGCCGAGAATGGTGATAGTTGTTCCTTGTGGGGCTGAATCGGGGGAAAAGCCTGTAATCTGTGGTGTGCGGACGATGATGAAATCATTTTGTGATTGCCCCGTGCCGATGCTGTTTGTCACGCTAATACGTCCGGTTTCTGCGCCGTTTGGCACTTGCACCATGATTTGTGTGTCGCTGCTTGCCGATGGCGTTGCATCAATTGTTCCTCCTGCTGCATTGACAAAACTCACACGCGGCGTGGCGCCGAAATCACGCCCCGTAATCGTGATGCTTGTGCCCGTGCGTCCGGCTTCGGGATTGATGCTCGCAACCACCGGAGCACCTTGCTGGACGCGCACGACAAATTGATGCGTAGCAATGCCGCCTAGTCCATTATTCGCTGTAATAATCACCGCCACTGTTGAACCCGAAATGGCAGCCGGAAGCAGCGTAAACCGCACAAGCGGTCTGCTACCAAGCGTTGCTGAACCTTTGCCAAGACTAACGCTAAGGCGCGTAGGGTCGCTTGAGCGCACGGTGTAGGTTAATGGCAAATAATTGTCATCGTAGAAAATATCCTTGGGCAGTACACCGCCATTTGCTGCGGGGCGTACCGCAGTATTGCCTGCCAGCGGTTCCGCTTCGATAAAGACTGAATCGGTACTACCGGCAAACATTTGGCGCTCGGCGACGGGATTGATGACCTCAGGCGCGGTCAAGAGCGGATCGTCCAGAACAACTGTGACCATCGAATTTTCGGTGTCAATGTCGTATTGACTGACCGGAGAGGGCATAAGCTGCACGACCATTCGCCGCTTGCCCTGTCGACCAACCGGAATAGACAGTGCTGATGCCAAGAAGCCTTCGGGATTATTCGGGTAAAGTTGGTCACTCCACCGCGCACGGACGTTGATTGGCGTAGTGTCGGCTCTATTTGCTTCAAACAGCGTTGGTACGCTTTTTATAGGAATGACGCTCTCTCCGAAACGCAAGGTGTCAAGCGTCGCACCGCCACGCACGGGCAATAGATCGCCCCACAAGCCATTAATAGGAGCAATGTCACGTGCCGGGAAAAATGGCAATTGACTGACAGCCACAGGCGGCACAGGCATACGAACATCCGAATTTTCATTGTTGCGGCGCGTATCGGTTACGGTGATGCCGCGCAAAAATGGCATTGGCGCACCGCTACTGTCGAAATAACTAATCTTGACAATCGCATCCACGCTCACGTTCCAGTTGCGCCGCTCGACCAAAACAGCGCCCTTTTGCTGGGCTTCCGGAGGGTAAAATGTTGCGCGACGTTCATTCAGCAAAAGCGTCTTGTCTGCCACATTGATACGTGCGCCTCCTGTGGCATTACCCAAGCGCAGCGCTACGCGCGGACGAGCATAATCTTGGTTCACAAAAACGATGGTTTCGGGTGCGACGGTTGAGCCACCGGGCGCAGAAAGATTCACTGGGATATTGCTCACAAAGGGCGAGAGTATAAGCGCCGGATAGACGCTCTGAATCGTTCCCGATGTGCCGATAGTGGCTACCAGTAGCGTATCGCTGGCGTTTATGACGTTAATCGGTATCACGCCGCCAAAATTCACGCTTGCCCGAAGCAAATTTGTTCCGCGAATATACACCGGCGTTCCGGGTCCGATGATATTCGGCGCGACGGAAGTGATAACGGGGCGAGGAATAAACGTAAAAACATCTCTGGAAACAGCAGATCCACCGCCGATTGTTGAGATTTCTATAATACCTGTTCTGCTTGTATTGCCAATGTTGATAATAAGCGGGTTCTGAGAAACTACTTGCGCGGGAGAGCGTCCTACACTTACGGAAGCGATATTTTGCAAGTTTGCGCCAGTAATGGTGATGAGCGTTCCGGGACCGCCTTCAATTGGGCTGAAACTGGTAATGCTTGGTGCGCCTTGAGCGGGCTGGACGCATCGGATAGCATCAACAGAGGTATCTGCGCCACCACTGGCTTGAGGACTGGTGTTTGTGATAATAATTTTGCCATTCAGACAATTTGTCACTTCTAAAATAACCGTATCGCGCGGAACAGGCGGATCAATGGTAAAGTCATTCGTTTGAACACGGTCAACGATATTCACTGGTTGTCCGTTAATAGTAGCTCTGATTTCAGGACGGAAGCCACCACCAGTGACCACGACACGATTTGTTCGTCCAGCATAAATAATTTTTGGGGTAAAATCATAAATCACGGGTGCTTCAACGCCTGGGATACATTCTATCGGAAATTGTGCCCTACCACATCCATTAACAACATAAATAAAGCCGTTTGAACAACCGCCTATCACAAAACTAATTTTTGTACCGGATGGGTCAATAGTAACACCGTTAGTCTGAGCAATATCGTTAATTAAAACGCTTGTGCCCGATACATTCAAGTTTTGTCCATAGATTGTCATAATTGATCCCGAGCCACCTTTTGCAATCGTACCGGGACCAAAAACTCCGCTGATACTATTTTGCACTCTATCAATCACTGGTGTGCATTCCGCCTGCGCTACCTGCGAATTCACTACAAACACACCTGCCAAAGCAAGGAAGCAGACAAGCAAGCGGAGACGCGGCTTTGAAATAGATTGTTGGAAGGAGCAATACAAAGAGCGACCAAAGGAAAGTATGTACTGGAGCATGGATACAGCGAATACGGTTGATGGGGGAATGTGTCGCAGAGTGAAACATCGTCGCAGCAATTTTGCTGCCATAGTGAAGAAATGTTTCAAAGCAAAACACAAAAATACATTTTTTTGACTAAACAAAGAGTGAATCTCCAATTTCCGTGCCGAAAGTGGAGCGATTCGGAGAACCGTCAGACTTCCACGAACAAAAAGAAAAGCATATTACTCATATTTTTTTGAAGGCTGGGAGACCGCATCAAAACTCAAAACATGACATACCCCTCAAAAATGATTGCAGGGGGTACACTATCTTTTGCGTGGGAGATTCCGTATTTTAGTAGCGAGTGTTTCACTAACACTAGGCAATTTTTACGAAAAAGAACGCTGCCGAGCAATGTCACATTTGGCATACTCTAAGGCAGCGATTTGAAAGCGGGTGTGTATCTGGTTGAAGTGCACACCGAGGACAGATGCCTACTTCGCTTGGCTTTGTTTACTCAAAGTACAGGCGACAGCTGAAGAGAGGCGGCTGCGTAGCGCGTTCGAGTGTCCTCATTCTTTTAAACAGCGCATCAATACTGCTTTTCAGCAGACTTGATGCGCTGTTTTTTGTTTTGTGAAGAGTCTCAACGCGGAGCTTGAAATTGTTCGTCAGCGATGGGGAGATTGATTTGGTAGGTACTTTTTCCGATAAGCGTTCCGGGACCGGTTTTGAGAACAATCGTTGTCGGCAGGCGTATTCCCTCGAAGATTCCATATTCCCGAAACTCCTGCACCGATTTGATGATTCCTTGCGGTGTTTGGCGCATTTCTTCAATGGAAGCCAGCAAATGGGTCGTCCCGTCAAACAGCAGCATTTTCACCGTGCCGCTCTCCGTTGATGCCTTGACAACGTAGTACCCGTCACGTTTACCAAGTAATTCCGGCGTAAATCCGCAAGACTGCATCGTCAGTGCGGGAAAGATTTGTGCATCGAAAAGGGCGCTTTCGGTTTCTTTTGCCGAACGCTGCGCTAGCGGTTGCTCCTGCCCCATCATTTCAATTTTGTCAAATGCCACTTTGCCGTCGCACCACAGCTCTTGCACAATTTGCGTGGCTGTAATCTCAAGTTTTCGCGTGATTTTATTGGGCACTTTTTGCTTGGTCAGAATCGTTCCGGGAAATTTTTGCGCCATAACCGATAGCTGCGTTTCGGTGGTCGTTGTAAGTGAGGAAACGCCCTGCACAGCCAACGCTCCACCCAAAGCCTGCGTATGAAGCGCAAGCAAGCTATCAAGCGTGATGCCCGCGTCTTCCATCATCACTATCGGTTCGCCGTTAGCGGCATAACGGTAAACCTTCCCCAATGTCTGCAAATCGGGCAAAAGAGCGCTACGACCAAGTACAATCACGGGCGGAGGCTCCGGCAGCGACAACCGACCAGCAGCCACGCGCACGGCTTCAGGCGTGAGCGCAAGTACACGTTTGGGGTAGTTTTGGAGTTCTTTAAGCGAAAGACCGTTTGCATCGGCACTGAGCAGCAAGGAAGCAAGCGCTTCGGGTTGTCGTAAAGACGAGGCGTAGCGCTCTAAAAGGATAGTTTTGCTTGCTGCCATTTCCGCATCGGATGGCGCTTCAGCAGCACAACGTTTTACTGCATCGTGGAGAAGCGTACGCACAGCCGCAAGCCGCTCTGCATGAGTGCTACTTGCAGAATCATTGCCCGACGTGCTTTCTAATCGTTTCTGGCAAACTAGCACATTGGCATATTTATTATCCGAAAGCGTGATGGTTGCCGCAAGCGAAGAATCTTTCGTTGACAATTCAGCATTGATGCGCCTTTCCAGCAGGTTGGCGGCAAGCCGCGTTGCGTCATACTCCATATCATTACGCGGCGGAGCCTCGAATGTAAACGCAAGTGTTGGCGTAGCCCTTGCAGTCTCTACCCAATAGATGCCTTGTTCCATCGGCTGCGGGCGCGGTCGTGTCATGTAGGGCGCGTCACCGCTTTTCCACGCACCAAAGGATTTTTTGAGCATCGGAAGCAGAGACTTTTTCGTTGCTTTGCCAATGATAACCACCGTGGTATTATTCGGCATACAGAGCATGGAATATGCTGCTTGCAGGTCATTTTGACGCAGACTGCGCAGACTTTCTTCGCTTGCGCTGCGAGAATAGGGATGCTCGAAGCTATATGTAATGCGGGTTGCCATCGCTGTAATCGCTCGTTCAGGCGCACGGGCGCTCCCTTCGGCAACTTGGTTCGCAATAAGAACGTGCTGCACTGCCGCATTCACTTCAGAAGCAGCCGTCGGTGCGAGGAATGAAGGGCGAGAGAAAACATTGCCAAGAATATCCAAGACCGATTGTAGTTTTTTATACGGCAGTGAGACTTTTAGCGAGAAAGCATCGTTGCCGCTCAATGCCGCCACTGCGATACGATTGGTGTCGGCGGTTTGAGTATCGGGCAAAGCAGTCGTAGCGATGGCGTTTGTACGGGCTTGCACTGCAGCGGCGAGTGCCTGAGCTAGAACAGCGCTTGCACCTTCCTTCCCGACGGCATCCATAGCGCTACCGCCTGCGCACTGCACATACACGAGCGTACGCTGTTGAGCGGGGTCTTCGATACACAAGGTTTTCAGACCCTTGCTCAAACGAAATTCCTCAACCTTAGGAAAATTGGCTACGACTGGCTGCGGCGGGGGTATTTTAGAGAGCAACTTACCAGAACTTTGCGCAGTAAGCGTCTGGGCAAAAATGCTCATTATGACGAGAAGAAGACAAGAACACCGTATCGGTCGCATAGAGCAGTGTTGTAAAGATGGGAAAAATAGCAGTCTATGAAAACAAACCAAGTTCTTGACCAAAAATAATCCGACATGAGAAACAAGGGAGCATGCTCCCTTGCTCACTAGATTTTACCGAAAAATTATTGACAACGAACCTAACCTATTTTTAACCCTGCACAGCAGGAAATTCCACCGTAAAGCGTGCGCCATAGCCATATTCGGACTCGCACCAGACGCGTCCGTTCATGAGTTCCACCAGACGCTTGGTGATTGCTAATCCCAATCCGGTAGAGGATTCGCCTCCGGTAGGCTGTGCAGAAAGCCGGGCAAACTTCTGAAACAGTTTATTTTTGTCCATGTCCGTTAGTCCCGGACCTTCATCGGTGATGGAGATACGAACACATTGGACAAAGGCAGCATCATCAAGATTATCCATATCCGCGCCGACGAGGGCTTTGTTGTGTCTGACCACATCCACGACCTCTGCGGTGACGCTTACGCTCTTGCCTACGGGCGTATATTTTAAGGCATTAGAAATAAGATTATCCAAAATTTGCATAATCATACTTTCGTCAACGCAAACTTGCACAGGGCTTGTTGGCTTGCGGTAATGAATAGCGATATTCTTCTGTGCAGCTTGTGTTCGATAATTATCAAGCACTAACTCGACAACTTCAGCAATATCAAACTGAATAAACGACATTTTCAAACGCCCTTCTTCAGCGCGGGCAACGTCCAGAAAGTTCTTTACCAATTCATACATTCGCTTGCTTGTGCCGAGAATAACACCGGAAAATTCTTTATACTGCTCTTCGGTAAAGTTTTCCGTGTTCATCATCTCTGCAAGCCCTTGTATTGCAACAATGGGATTCTTCAGGTCGTGCGAGACCATACCGAAAATCATACTTTTTTCTTCGTTCAGGTCTTGTAGCTCCTCGTTACGGACTTGTATCTGCCGAAGCGCATCGGAAAGTTTTTGATGATTTTCTTCCAACTCCATTTGCGCCAAGCGGAGAGCGTCATTGCTATTGGCAAGCGTCTCCGTGCGGGCTTGCAGATGTTGTGTGCCCTTGCTCTCGCGGCGGTAGCGGCGCACGAGCCAGAACACTGCTGCAATGAGCATGGTCATAACAATACCAACAACAATAACAAGCAGTGCATTAAAGCGCCGTTCTTGCTCAAAGACGCGAATTTGCTGTTCTTTGTTCTTTGTTTCGTATTCAATGTTCAGCAAGGCATTTTGCTTGGCGCTGCGCTCGGAGAAAATAGTATCACTCAGGGCTTTGTGGCGTTTGTGCATTTCCAGAGCCGCTTGAAAATTACTCTCGCCCGAATAGCATTCCGAAAGAAGCAACGCAGCTTCTTTTTCCAATACCTTTGCACCAATGGTCGTTGCATATTGTAATGCTGCACTTGCGTAGTGAGCTGCCTCCGAAGGCTGCTTCAGCGTGAGCAGGAGCGTCGCCATAGCGTTATTGCCGACAGCGATATTATAGGGAATTTGCTTGCGTTCATAAATTGCCAGTGCCTGCGTGATATATCCTCGTGCTTCGTCGTAGCGGGTCATGGTGGTCAGGGCTTTCGCCATAGCCAAATAGACATCAGCAACGTACACATCCTCACCACGCCGTTTGCGTATCGTTACAACTTTTATTGCTGTCGCCAGAGCAAGTGCGTATTCATGGCGCGTGTAATGAAGGTCGGCAAGAGTAAAGAGGCAAAATGCAAGCAAGGCTTCATCGTTGATATGTTCGGCGATTACCGTTGCGCGGTTGATATACACTGCGGCTTCGCTTACATTATTTTGCAGAAGCATGATGCGCCCCAAGGTATTGAGCGAGTGTGCCATTTCCACACTATCGCCCCGTTGCTCATCAATGGTGAGCGATTTGTACACCTGCTCCGTTGCCTTCACGAAGTCCCCGGCATTGCGATAGGCTACTCCCAAAAAACGGTGAATTTCCGAACGTTTGCGAAGGTTGTTCTCTTTTTCCACGAGTTGCTGCGCCTCGCGCCCATAGAGAATAGCCTGCACGGGGTCAATGGTTCGCAATTCCCACAAAAGGAGCTTCAGCACCGAAGAACGTGCAGAATCGGGCGAGACTGTTTCGAGAACAGTCCGCAAAGAGTCAACAATCGGAGTTTGTGCAGAGGCGGGTCGAATACCCGTCAAACTCAGCGCAACAATACTCCAAATGCAAACGAAACGAGCATTGAGCATCCAACGCGAAAGCGTGAAACGTCGGAAGATACTCATAAAACCTCATTCTGTGGAGAGCGTGAGAAAGCGAGCGTGATACTCAAATTTCCTGTCCTAAAACAACATTTCCTTGCCTTGCGTAGCACAGAGAGAGGTTCTTGCCAGCACCACGGAAGTATGTATTGATACACTTCGGTCAAATTATTCTTCTACAAAGTCTCACTGTATATCGGCACATCTTTTATCGGACGAGCCGCCTCTCCGGTAAATTTCCCGTCACGGCGCTGCATCGCTACAAGAGCCGAAGCGTAGATGTCGCGCCACGTCATGCCAAAACGCAGCATCAAATCTTTTCCCTCGCCGCTCCCGCCGAACATATCTTTCATGCCAACCATTTCCATCGGGACAGGATAATTTTTGACCAAAACTTCTGCTACCGCGCCGCCTAAGCCGCCATGTACCTGATGCTCTTCGGCAGTAACGACCGCACCGCACTCGCGGGCAGCTTGGACAATGGTCGCGCTGTCAATGGGTTTGAGTGTATGGCAGTTGATAACCCGGGCTTGGATGCCGTGCCGTTTCTCAAGTTGTTGTGCGGCTTCTATCGCTTCCCAGACAAGCAAACCGCAGGCAATGAGCGCCACATCGTTGCCATCACGAAAAACTTCCGCCCGTCCGATTTGAAACGGCGTGTCCGTCGTGGTAAACATGGCAGTATTATCACGGCTAAAGCGCAAATATGCCGGTCCGTGCATCTCGCCGATAGCGATAGTAGCGCGGCGTGCTTCCTCATAGTCGCATGGTACGACAAGCGTCAGATGCGGAAGCGCTCGAAGCAGTGCCAAATCCTCCAAGACCTGATGTGTAGCGCCGTCCGGACCAACGGTCACGCCCGAATGACTTCCGGCAATTTTGACATTCGCTTCGTTGTAGCAGACGGAAATACGGAGTTGGTCGGCATTACGCATGGTTGTAAAAGCACCGTATCCCGCAAAGAATGGGACTTTGCCCGATAGTGCCAGACCTGCGGCGACAGTCGTTGCGTTTTGCTCGGCTATGCCAATGGAAAAGAAACGATCGGGAAATTTGGCTTGAAACATTGAGGTTAGAACCGAGCCGCTGACATCTGCGCCGAGCGCAACGACATTCGGATTTGCTTCGCCAAGTTCGACTAGCCCCTGCCCAAAACCTTGGCGGGTTGCTTTCATGCCGGGTGTTTGTGGTATCGGTTGTCCCATGAAACAGAAAATTGTTTGAGAATGAAGAACAGTGCTTATAAAAAGCGACAATTAGCGATTAATTTACAGAAGAAATCAAGTGTGCGCAAGCAGAAAACGATGGACAAAAAGAGTGCTGCCGTTCTTCATACGCTTCCCCTGCTTTAACTCAAGAATGTAGATTCAAAAAATTCTCGCATACGGCATCGTTCAAACGCTAACGGGAACTGAAAAACGATTTGCATACAAAAAAAATCTGTGTAAATTAGATTCGGTTGGCTAGCGATTTCAACGGGTAATGTATGCGTCAACCGCATTCAAGGAATATATGGGATTGGGAAGACAAATGCGATAACAATTTTATATGTGCTACTAACTAATTCACTCTTCATCCTTTATCTATTGTTCGGGGGCTATATTTATGCAAGATTTTAGTTTCAAAAGTATGCTAATTTCATCGGTTGCCGGTTCGCTCATTACGCTTCTTATGGCGTATGCAAGCGGATCATCCTTTGCGGCATTGCCTTTTCCTATATTGGCTGTATTGGCGGGATTCCTCATCACCGGTATTCTGGAAGGCTTGATTTCGCGGGCGGTGAATATATTTGAGCCTGCTATGAGTGCAGTTATCGTCAGTGTGGTTTTATATTTCGCGCTTCCGGCGCTGCAACTTAAAGGGTTACAAGAGATGACAACGACGCACTTGGTTGTAATTCTTATGAATGGTATTGTTCTCTCTGCGCTTGGTGGCTGGGCTGGCGAAAAGCTGCACGGAACAATTGCGTATGGCGTTCGCGAAGAGCCGGTCGAATGGGGTTGGGCGCTCTGTGGTATTATTTTGGGCGTAACGGTAACAATGTTTACCTCAAGTACGTTGGTCATTGTCCTAGGCTTCAAGCTCATGGAGCATTTTATTGCCTACCTTATCGGACTCTTTCTTGCTGGCTTTATTATTGGTTATCGCTCACGCGGCATCATCTTTGAAGAAGCAGGAATTGCCGGATTTACTACTGTCGTCATCAACGTTGATATTGTGTGTGTAGCACTCGGAATGCTTGATTTATCCATCATTCTCAGCGGCTTGGCAGTTGGCATCATTGCCACCTATTTTGGCGGCTGGTTGGGCGAACGAATCCATTCTTCTCGTGCGCCGGAACCAACTCGTTCGGCAACATCGCTTTTTGGTGCGATGATGATGCCGCGCTCAAAATGACCATTGCTCTCACTCTGTTGAGCAAAATTGAGAACGTTTATCAAAGCCTACCGCCTAGCGTGGTGGGCTTTATCGTTTCTCAGCAGTTCATTCTTTCAATACGACTTGAATTCAAGCCATCCCCCAAACAAGAAGGATAATCCTTTTTTCCTCTGAGCGGGTTTCTTACGGGAGATTTTCTTATATTTGCCCTCGCAACCTCTCTCTGTTTGATGCGTTTCTTTTTCTCAACTCACTCTATGAACACCGTTACAACACTTTTGATTCTTCTTCCGTATTGCATACAAGCTCTTGCATTTGTTGTCAAGCGCCCGCTATGGCTGCGTATAGGCTTGGTGGTTGGTTTTGCGTTGGAATTACTGTATTGGATTTATATTCCGCACGAACTTCAGTATATCCATATCGCAGGCACAAGCGTCCTTTTGCTTATCAATCTTTTCCAAGCACTCATCCTTGTTCGCGCCCGGCAGCTTGATTCATGGAGCGATGAAGAACGCTATTTACAATCCACCGCTTTTCGTAGTCTGCCGAATGTTATTTTCAAGAAACTGATGGAAATTGCCGAATGGAAAACCATCGGCAAAGGCGATACGCTTATCGCCGAACATCAAGATGTGGAGCGTCTTATGCTGGTCTATGACGGTACGGCAACCATTCATCTCGACGGCAAACCGATAACCTATTTGCGGGATAACAGTTTCATCGGTGAAATGAGCTTTCTCACGGGCAATCCTGCGTCGGCTACGGTCAAGGCTGCAACTCCTATGCGCCTTATCACGTGGCGTAAATCGGAGCTTTACGACCTAATGGCGAAAGAACCGGAACTCAAAGCCGGCTTGCAAACGCTCTTCAGCTACGATCTCGCCGGAAAACTCTCGAAACAAAATGCCCGTCAGCCAAAAGATAGTTAATCATTTGGCTTCAACATTTAGTGCTGAGAGCATCACGTTTTTTATTTGATTATTTTCCGTGAACACTTCTACAAAAACCATTTTATCTACTACCGAACTTGACAGCTACCGCCTGATACAAGCGGCGGAGAATATTTCTCTCAATATAAAGCACTACTGGGGCTATCAATACCGATTGGCAAAAGAGGTACTTGTGCCGTATCTGCAAGAGCAGGGTGTATTCAAAGCAGGCGCACGGGTGGCAGAAATAGGTTGCGCGGAGGCGGGTGTTCTGATGGCATTTGTAGAGGCGGGCGCAGAAGACGTGCTTGGTACGGACATTGAGCAACATCGCTTGGATGCCGGAGCAGATATTGCTTCGCGGTTGAATATTCCTCTAACGCTCTCCACGCACGACGTACTCTTCGATGCACCCAAACCTGAGTGGGAACACGCCTTTGATCTCGTGATTCTGCGCGATGTTATTGAGCACTTAGACGATACCGAGCTGGCGCTTACCAATGTGCAGCGCCTTCTCAAGCCGGGCGGCTTTGTGTTTATTGAATTTCCGCCCTATAATTCGCCTTTCGGAGGGCATCAGCACTTGCTTCGTAATACGCTTGGGAGCATACCCTATACTCATCTTCTACCCAAACCGCTTTTTACAAAAATGACCGCATCGGGTTGGCATCAGGTAGATATTGACGAAGTACGCCGCTTGGCAACAATTCGCCTTATGCCAACGTCATTCAAAGCTGCCGCCCGTGCCGCCGGATACACCATTTGCCACGAACAGTATTATCTTTTGCGTCCGGTTTTTAAGATGAAATTTGGCTTACCGACTATTCCCCTGACAGCTCTCAAATGGATTCCGGGCGTAAAAGAGCTTCTGAGCTTGGAAGCAAACTATATTCTTCAACGTACTGACAAATAGCCGTCATGCTGTGTTTACAAGCCGACACCAACCCGGGCTGGATAGAAGTTGCGAGTCGTGACATCGCCACTCTTCTTTGCGACCATGCGCATTGTGAGCGCAAAGCCGCTATGAACGGTATGTATCTGATAATGCACTATCCTGAGCGTGATGCACTGGTGCGGGAAATGATTACCCTCGTGGAAGAAGAAACAGCACATTTCAAGATGGTCGTCGGTGAAATCTACGCTCGAGGAATGTCGCTTCGCCGTGACCGCGGTAACATTTATGCAAAACGTCTTGCCGAACAGGTTCGCAAGCAAGACCCGGAGCGGCTTCTGGATTCCCTTCTCGTGGATTGTCTTATTGAAGCGCGTTCTTGTGAGCGCTTCACCATTCTCGCAGGCTCGGAAGCCATTCCCGAAGAATTACGCGGTATGTATCACTCTTTGATGTCTTCTGAAGAAGGGCATTATCTCACTTTTGTTGACCTTGCCAAAATCTATTTCCCTCACGACATCGTTGATGCTCGTCTCGCCGAACTTTCCTCCCTCGAAGCCGATATTGTGCGCTCCTTGATGAATAAACCGCAAATGCACGGTTAGTGTTTCCTTCTCACAATTCCGTTCCCTTTGGCGATGTACGGGTGAACTCTTATTGTCTTGAGAAAAAATTTACACTATTGTATTTAATTTTTATTGACTTTTTACTTAAAAAAAAGTAGATTGTGGTCGTTAAAAATTAAAAACTTTAGTATTTGTTCACTTATTCAGGGTAGTATATATGACACGATTGCAACAATCTTGTTCTCGCATTCTTTGTATAGCGCTTGTAAGCATTGTTATTACTGGCTTCAGCAGCTTTGCACAGGATAAAAAACCGACACCACCGGTCATTACGTTCTCAGGTTATGTGGATGCTTATTATGCTTTCGACAACGATGCCACTGTCTTAGCGGGGCAACCCGCCGGAGCGCGTCAATTCTCGTATTTGGGTTATGTGCGGAATCAATTCGGACTGAACACTGCCCAGCTTACCGGTACGGTGACGCACGACGACTACCGCGCTGCAATGACGATTGCTTTTGGGGATTTGCGCAATTCAGCGTACCTGCCTTATTCACGGCTCAATATGTTCCAGCAGGCAAATGCAGGATTCCGCGTTGTTGATAAATTATGGTTTGATGCGGGTCTTTTTCTCACGCACATCGGGGGTGAAGGATTGCTGGCAAAGGATAATTGGTTCACGCTCTATTCCTTTGCCACGACCAACGAACCCTTCTACCAAGCTGGCGCACGGCTTTCCTATGAAGGAAGTCTTATTCAAGCACAGATACACTTGCTTAACGGCTATGCTATTTTTGAAGATAATAACGATTCTAAATCCATTGGCTGGTTTCTCGGCATCACGCCCTCGTCACAATTTTCCGCATCTCTTTCGGGTCTTGCTGGTAATGAGCAGCCGACTGGTTCACCAGCAGCAATGCGCATTTACAATAATGTAGTCCTCAATTATCAGCCCATTGACCCGCTGAGTATTAAAGCGCAAGTAGATTACGCACTCGAAGAAATACCGACGCTCAATCGGCAAATGGGTTCGTACTTGGCAAGTTTTATAGCGCTGCGCTATGCGATTATCTCGAATCTTTTTGTAGCAGGACGATTTGAGTATTTGGCAAATGCGAACGGAGCAAATGGAGATGTCGGCATTATTACGCCCGCTCTCCGTGGCACGGGCGTGTCGGCGGCATTGGAATTTCGTCCGGTCGCCAATTCCTACGTCCGCGCCGAGATGCGTTCCTTCCAGTTCGACAATAAATACACACTCTTCACGGATGCCGTCAACAAGCCCGCTAGTTCACGCTTGGAAGGTGTCATAAGTCTTGGCGTGTGGTTCTAAATCTTGTCATCGAAAAGTAAAAAGGTGTAGTTTGCTTGACAGCGAACTACACCTTTTTCGTCAATACAGTTTCCGTTCAGCATAATAAACGATTATTTCTTACGACGCTCCAAAACCAGTTGTTTGGTCATGGTTTTGTCGCCGCGTTGTATCGTCAGCGTCAGGGTTTGCCCAGCGATACCATCGTTGATGACCGTCAGAACGTCATTTTCCCGGCGAATTTTCTGTCCTTCAATTTCCAAAATCATATCGCCCGGCTCAAATCCTGCCTTCTCAGCCGTAGAGCCGTATGCAATCTCGCTAATGACCACGCCCTGTACTTTTTTGAGGTCAAGATATTTTGCTATTCGCTCATCTACTTGCTGCACACGAAGCCCCGCGTTGAAATCCCGATTGATAGAGCCGTCGCGTTTCAGTAAATCCATAATTTTACGAACACGATTTGCCGGTATCGCAAAGCCGATGCCGATACTGCCTGCACCGGAGCCATTCTGCGCCGTAGAATAAATAATTGTATTCATCGCAATCGCTTCACCAAGCGAGTTGACAAGCGGTCCGCCGGAATTGCCGGAACTTATTGCCGCATCGGTCTGAATCATTCCGCGATAGACACGTCCTTCTTGAAGCATATTTACGCCGGAATTGCTGACCACTCCTACCGTGATAGTAGGTTTTGCATTGACATCGAAAAGTCCAAACGGATTCCCGAACGCAATCACCCATTCGCCGATCACAATATCATCAGAATTCGCAAAGCGTAAAGCAGGAAAAGAAATACCTTTCGCGTTTTCATCCTCTATTTTGAGAAGAGCTACATCGCTTGTGCGGTCAGTGCCGATGAGCTTTGCGTTGTACTTTTCACCACTGGTGAGCGTTACTACAATTTTCGATGCGTGACCCGCGACGTGATCGTTGGTCAGAATATATCCATCCGAAGAAACAAGAAATCCTGACCCCAAGCCCGCAACCTCCTGACGGTAGGTCTGCGGCTGCGCTCTCTGACCAAAATACTGACCAAAAAAGGGGTCATTAAAAAAATCAGAAAAGGGGTCGCGCACTTGATATTCACGCACTTCTACAACGTTGATACCCACAATAGCAGGACTGCATTGGCTTACCGCTCGCGTGATGGCATTACGCCTGGAATTAGCAATATCTTGCTGTGCCGCTTGGAATTCTTCGACTGAAGCGATCTTGGAATCAGCGCGGCGAGAGTCTTCTGCGAGTGTAGATGATGGATTTCCGGAAGGGTTGAAAAGTGCGCCGAAACGTGATTGCAGAGGAGCAGAAGAGTATAGTGTCGCACCGCCTACGGCGACAAACGCTGTGATGATCAAAAGTTTGGACTTCATAGACAGAAATGGATTGATGAAACATGAAAACATTTACACGAATTTACGGTAGGAAGCCACGACAACAAAATATTTTAGCTAACAGCATAGAACGCAGACAGTGATGATTCTCGTTGTAGAATCCTATTTGTCGCCGTATTTTACATTTCTGTATTGTCAAAATGAATACGCGACAAAACCTCATAACCAGTTTGGAGATTGACTTCGGTGGCACAGACATTCTTGTCTGTGAATCCTCTGAGTCTAAGTATAAGGCTCAGAACACCCCTTCAGATCTCACAGACAAAAATGTCTGTACCACCGTAGGTTTTTGTCATGTATTCAGTTATCAACAATACAGATGCAACTTGCTTCGTCCCGCAACTAATGACTGCCTTCATGTATGGCAAAAAAAAATGCACTTTCAGGAATCCCTGATGGTATTCCACCTAAAGCGCCTGCTCGTGCTGAGGCTCTCAATACATCGCGCCCGCCCGAAGACGATATTGAAGTGTCCTTGCGCCCTTCGGGGTTCGACGAATTTGTTGGGCAGGAAAAAATCATCGGTAATCTCAAAATTTTTATCGCCGCTGCGCTCAAACGTGGTGAAGCGCTTGACCACGTGCTTCTGACCGGTCCGCCCGGACTTGGTAAAACAACGCTTAGCCATATTGTTGCCCGCGAAATGCACGCCGACATTAAGGTAACGTCGGGTCCCGTGCTGGAAAAGCCCGGAGATTTGGCGGGTTTGTTGACGAATTTGGACGAGGGCGATATTTTATTTATTGACGAGATACACCGTCTCTCGCCTGTCGTGGAGGAGTATTTGTACTCAGCAATGGAAGATTATTCGCTGGATATTATGATTGATTCCGGTCCATCGGCACGCTCGGTGAAATTATCCTTACCACGCTTTACGCTCGTCGGCGCTACGACCCGTGCGGGCTTACTGACAGCGCCTCTGCGCTCACGGTTTGGTGTGATTAGCCGCTTAGACTATTATTCTTCCGAAGAACTCTTCAAGGTTGTACGCCGTTCTGCGGGTATTTTATCCTCGCCCATTGAAGACGGTGGCGCTATGGAAATTGCCAAGCGTTCACGCGGTACGCCGCGCATTGCAAACCGCCTTTTGCGCCGCACACGCGACTTTGCTGAAATAAAAGGTGATGGCACTATCACACAAGACATCGCTAATATCGCACTGGTGGCGCTGGAAGTGGACGAATATGGTTTAGACGATATGGACAAACGCATTATGCAGACAATTATGCTGAAATTCAACGGTGGTCCGGTTGGCTTAAATACAGTGGCCGTAGCGGTGGGCGAAGAAGCCGGAACAATTGAAGAAGTCTATGAGCCGTTTTTGATTCAGCAAGGTTTTCTGAACCGCACCCCGCGCGGACGCGAGGCAACGGAACTGGCATATAAGCACTTTAGTATCAGCCAGCAAGGGAAAGTCGAAACACTCTTTGGAACGTTCTAAAAAACTGTATATTGTTGCAATGGACATTCGACGCTACTTTCACGGAAGAAATATCACGATTGTTGTCAGTGTGGCAATTTTGGTGGGTTTTGCAGCACTCATCATCGCTTCTGCGGTGCATAAGAGTTTTGCGCCATCGGTGAATCCTATCATTGAGCAATCCGACGATTTAGTGAGGCAAGGTGATCAAATTCAAGTAAATTTGCTGAATGGCTGTGGCGATCAAGGCGTAGCACGGCGGATGATGAATTACCTACGTTCGTCAGGTTTTGACGTGGTAGAGATTGACAACTACTCTCGTTTTTCAGTGCAACGCTCTTTCGTGATAGACCGCGTTGGCGATTCCATATCTGCCATGAAGACTGCGAAAGCGCTTGGCATTGCGGATTCACTTCGTGTTCTGCGCATTGATTCGACGCTCTACATCCGTGCCAGTGTGGTCATTGGCAAAGATTATCGCACACTCAAGCCATTTCAATAATTATCGTCAACAATAAATTCCTCAATCTTCATTTGTTTTTTTGTACTTAATGACTGAATCTACTGCACTTACAGCGCTTTGCGCCCGCACCCTCGATAACCTCAAAGCCGAGAACGTCATCGCACTCGACCTTCGCGATGTAGATTCTTCGCCTGCTGATTATTTCGTGATCTGTACTGCTAACTCCGATACTCACGCTCGCGCGCTCACTGATGCGCTTGCTCGCGTTACCTTGAGCGTCGGTGAGCGCCGCCCGCGCACCGAAGGACGCGACACGGGCGAGTGGGTTTTGCTGGATTATTTCGATGTTGTCATCCATGTCTTTCGCACAACTGCGCGCGAATACTACAAACTTGAAAAGCTCTGGGGTGACGCTCCGGCGGTAACGTTGAAGCAATTGGAAGAACAATCGAAAGAAGACAAAGCGAAGTCGAAAGAAGAGAAACCAAAAGCAATAAAATCGAAAACAGTCAAAGCGCCCGCAGCGAAAAAAGCAACGGAGAAAGTACCTGCCGAAAAAGCGGCAGCTGCTAAAACGACAACAAAAGCGCCTACCAAAGCCCCAAAAGAAATTGCGGCAGAGAAGCCTGTTAAAAAAATAACGATTGCTGCGAAAAAATCTGTGCAAGCTGCCGATGCTGCAAGCACCGAAGCGCCAAAAGCAAAGCGTAGCGTAGTCAAAGCTGACGGCGAACCAAAAACACCAACAGCGAAGGCAAAAAGTACGACGAAAGCGAGTGCAACGAAGACCGAAAGTCCTAAAAAGGTAAGTGCGAAAAAAGTAAGCATGAAGAAAGCGAGTGAGGAGTAAGGATGAGAGCAATACGAACAGAAGCAACCGCTTTTGCTCCGGCGACAGTGGCAAATGTTGCCTGCGGGTTCGATGTGCTGGGCTTTGCGTTGGAATCTCCCGGTGATGAAGTAACGGTGCGGGTGACGGCGGAGCGTGGCGTAACAATAACAAGCATTTCGAGTGACGATGGTTTGCCTGAACTCCACTTGCCAACGAATCCGCTTGAAAATACCGCCGGTGGTGCAGTCATAGCCTATCTGCAAGGAATAGAGGCAGATTTTGGTGTCGAGATGTCTATCCGCAAAAGGATGCCCGCCGGAAGCGGTATGGGGTCAAGTGCAGCGAGCGCGGCTGCGGCTCTTGTGGCATTGAACGCACTTGTCGAAAAGCCACTTACGCCCGAAGAACTTGTTGATTATGGCATGAAAGGCGAGGCGATAGCAAGCGGTTCGGAACACGCCGACAACGTAGCGCCCGCTATTATGGGCGGTATTGTACTGATTCGCGGCTATAAGCCGACGGATGTTGTGCGCATAGATGCACCGCCGCACTTGTACTGCACGGTGATCCGTCCGCATTGTGAAGTTTCGACCAAAGAAGCACGAAATATTTTGCCAAAGGAAATCCCGATGAAAACCGCCATTACGCAATGGGGTAATCTTGCGGGCTTGATTGCGGGCTTACTGAAGAGTGACGATAGCTTAATTGCGCGGTCATTGAAGGATGTTGTTGCCGAGCCGCACCGTGCAGTGCTTATTCCGGGCTTTTATGCTATGCAGCAGGCGGCGTTGGACGCGGGGGCGCTTGGGTGCAGTATTTCCGGCTCCGGTCCGTCGGTTTTTGCGCTTTCTACTTCGCGTGAAGCGGCGGAGCGTATTGGCGGCGCAATGTCGAAAGCTCTCACGGAGGCTTGCACCGAAGGAACACTTTACGTCTCGCGTTTAGCGGAAGGCAAGCCGCGTATTGTGTCGGTGCGGTAAAGGGCAGTTCATTCGCTCACTGATGAGAAAATATCGGTTATCATCGAAAGCAAAAACCTGCTTTGCTACCTCTATTTTTGTTACCTCGAATCATAACGCTATGCCTTTTTCTCTTCCGACCTTACGCTTTGTATCGTCCTTAGCTCTAATGTTTTTCCTTGTGCTTGAAGCGTTCGCTCAACAAGCACAAAAGGCAAATAAAATTCGCCTCTCACCACAGCAAACAAGCCAAATTCAAGCCTTGGTTCAGCAAGGGCTTCAGCAGCAGTCCACTAATCCTCAAGCGGCAATCCAAACTTTCTCGCAAGCAATTGAGATGGTACCGCAAGAGGCAGCCTTTTATTGCTACCGAGGGCGAGTGTATTTTAGCCTGAATAATCTTGCGGCTGCCAGAGCAGATTTTACGACTGCTATCGGATATGCGCCCAAAATGGCATTCGCATATTTTTATCGTGGGGCTTGTCATCTCAATCAGCAGCTTCTTCCTCAAGCAGAATCGGACTTATTGACTGCTGCTCGTTTGGAGCCGACAAACTATGATTATCTTCGGAATTTAGGAGTCGTACAAAACCTTTTGCAAAAGTATCCCGATGCTTTAACCACGCTCTCACAAGCAATACGGGTCAAGCCCAAAGAAGCCTCTGGATACTATGAGCGAGGCAATATCTATCGCATTCAGAATAAATATCGAGAAGCTATTCAGGATTATGCAAAGTCCGTTCAACTCGACCCAACGAATCTCAACGCTTATATTAATAGTGCCACTGCGAAGGGGATGCTGAACGATTACAAAGGCGCGATTGAGGATTACACCTATCTTATCGAAAACACCCCGCCGAATAAACTTAATTACTACAATCGTGGCTATCTTTATAGTACCCTGAATCAATACGACAACGCAATTACTGATTTTACCGAAGCTGTTAAGCTAGATTCTACAATGCTTCGGGCGCGAGTGAAGCGTCTTTTGGCATTGCAATCGCAAGGGCTAGTGAAAGAGGTGCTGGCAGAGGCGCAGCTCATGCTCAAAAATAATCCGCAAGATGCAAAAGCTTTTACCAATGCCGGAGGAGCCGTGCAAGCTCAGATTCTGAGTGACAACTTTTTGAATGGTGATATTTTTGCTGCTCGCGCGAAAACTCGTGGTGCAGTAGGGGATGAAAGCGGCGCGTGTAGTGATCTGAACAAGGCTGGGATATTAGAGAACGAGAATGCAAAGAAGCAATATCTGAATCTGTGTACTCCGCAAGGAATCTTCATACCAACACCAAGTTTTCCGACTCATCTCCAGTTTTATCCGCGCAACACTAACGATTCTGCCTTCGTATCCCTATCAGGTACTCTTACCCAAGGAGGATTTGATTCCGTGTACACTCTGCTCTACAAAAATGGTGTTCCGGTACAGCGCCTTGTTCGTCCGATTCAGTACAACTACCTTCTGCGCGGTACCGAGAGTGTTCCTCAAGCAGTTATATCAGCAGGAGTAGGTATTCATGCGGAGTTGGCAGAGTATTCCGTGCGATTTGGTATAAAGTCTGCCACACGCGATACGGTACTTGCTGTGCGTGATAGCTTGGTCTGCGGTGATGTATTGCTTGTAAGCGGTCAGTCTAATAGCGTTTTGGGGCAGATGCCTCGAACCCCGCATAATGAATACCTTCGCACGTTTTACATGGGATACCATGATTCTTTTTGGGGATTAGCCGCAGCAAATAATAACACGGACGACTACAATGTAGGCGGTTTCGCATTGCAAGTGCAGGAGCGCATTGCTGCTGAACAGAAAATACCTGTCTGCATTATCAATGGCGGTCTGAGCGGCTCGACGATAGAACAACATTTCCGTAATGATGCCGTGCCTACTGACCAAAAATCATGGTACACTCGTCTGTACTGGCGGGCAGAAGCAAGCGCTCTTTGGAAATCAGCAAAAGCGATGATATGGTTTCAAGGCGAATCAAATCAAGGTGCCGGATACACGGAGAAATTCACGCGACTCTATAATGCTTGGAAGCAAGATTATCAAGGTTTGAAAAAAATCTATGTCGTGCAGATACGTCCCTCCGACTGCGGGCAAACAGACCATGCGTCATTACGTGAGCAGCAGCGCAGGTTTGCGCAGAAATTTTCTGATGTCGAAGTTCTTGCTTCTTCGGGTTTACCTACACACGACGGTTGTCACTTCGGAAACGAAGGATACATAGCACTTGGCAATCAATTACACAATCTTCTCGCACGAGATTTCTATCGCAGCACTGATACGCTTGGTGTCGCATCGCCCAATCTGCGTCGTGCTTATTGGACAACGCCGGAGAAAAAAGAAATTGCGCTCATTTTTGCAACCAATGATTCACTGACCGTAAGCAAGGATACAAGCATAGGCGGGAAAATACGAACTCTTGCTCAAGACGGATTTTTACTGGATGGTCAGCCTTTGCGGGCTACTTCATTGCGTATAGAAAACAAAAATACGGTCATTCTTGCACTGGGCGGTGCGCCAAGTAGCGTACAAACTATCGGTTATGTACCTGATCGTTGCTATGCGCCTTCGCCGGAAACGCCTTGTTCTCTCTACGGAGGTCCGTGGCTGCTTACACGGCGCGGAGTTGGAGCGCTTACTTTCCACAATGTACCGATAGAAGCTGCTCCGTAGTGCAAAAGCGTTATGCTTCGTGCAGAGTTATGCTCCGTGCGGACCCACACGTGGCAGCGGAGCGCGGTTCTTCACATACATATCCGCCCACGACCGCATCTCGGCATTACTCTCGTCGCGCCGTCCGGCAAGCACATGGTCGGCATTATCGTACATGATAAGTTTGTAAGGGTGCAGTGTTTTTTGTAGTGCCAAGCCCAGCTTGTAGGCGTGTTCCGGTTCTACACGGCGGTCGCCGCTTCCGTGTAGCACGAGTAATGGTGTCGTTTTGGACAGTTGCTCGGCATAGAGCGTTACCGAGCGTCTCGCAAGTTCCTCGCGGTGATTGGTAACATTGGGAATAAAACGTCTTGCTGTTTTCAAGATATACGAATCTTCAGCAAGGTTTGTAAACTCAGTCGGCGCACCAAAAGTAATCGCTGCTTTGAAGACATCCGTCCGCGAAAGCATTTGGAGCGCCATCATACCGCCTCTGCTACCGCCGATAATACCAATGCGGTCTTGGTCAACGTAATTGAACGATTGTAAAAGCACAAGCGCGTTCATAGCATCATCTACATCACCAGCGCCCCATTCCTCCGCTCCTTCCGAGCCACCACGTCCGCGATATTGACTGGCAATCACCACATAGCCCCAACTAGCGTATAGACCAACCGTTGCTGCTGCCGTAATATCACTCAGAGCGCCGGTCTCTCCCGTTCCACCTGCATTAAAGACGAGCGCGGGTAGCTTCTGTGCGCTTTCTGCTGGCGGCAATCCTAAATATGCCTTGATTTTAAGCTCTTCGCTCCAATAGGTGAGTTTGTGCAACTGCACGGCAGAATATCGTGCAAAATCATCGGCAGGCATATTGCGCCGCGCCATATTCATCGTTGTCTCAGGAATAGCGACAGGTGCAGAATCAATGAGTGTACCGTTCGTCATCATTGTTTGGCGATTAGTTGTACTTGTGGTTCGGTTGGCATAAAAGCAGTGGCTATCTTTAGCTGTCATTTCTACGTTATCAATGACGTTTACCATTGCTCCGGCTTCATTTCACGGGTCATTAGCTCGTACATCCCTTGCGAGGCAGGTTTGTTCTCGAAGAGAACTTCATATACTTTGTGAGAAATCGGCATTTCTACGCCGATTTTCTTCGAGAGCGCATAGACCGATTCTGATGAAAATACGCCCTCGGCAACTTGTTGCATTTCGCGGTGGATTTGTTCCAATGTTTTGCCTTTGGCGAGTTGTTCGCCCACAGAACGATTGCGCGAGTGGCGACTGGCGCAGGTAACAATCAGGTCGCCCAATCCGGATAATCCCGAAAACGTCATTGGCTGTGCGCCGAGGGCAATGCCTAATCGTGTAATTTCCGCAAGCCCCCGCGTTATCAGCGCAGCTTTCGTGTTGTCGCCCATGCCCAATCCGTCCACAATACCTGCGGAAATCGCAATGACGTTTTTCACCGCTCCCCCAAGTTCCGCGCCGATGACATCGGTCGAATGATACACGCGAAAGGTCGAGCGCGTAAAGGTGCGCTGGACAAGTTTTGCAATGTCTTCGTTTTCCGATGCTGCTACGACTGTTGTGGGGAGCGTTCTGGCTACTTCTTCGGCGTGGCTGGGTCCGGTGAGCGCCGCAAAATTTCTCATTTCAATACCCGCCGCGTCTTGCAGCACCTCCGAAACGCGCATCAGCGTTCCCCGCTCAACACCTTTTGAGGTGCTGACAACAATTTTATCTACTGCGTCAAAGCCGTATTCGGCAAAAGCGGGGCGAATAAATTGCGTTGGAATGGCAATGACGAGCATCTCCGCAGCGTTTGCTTCTTCGGTGTCGTGCGTGAGATTGATATTCTCAGGAATAACCACGCCGGGCAAATACGCGCTATTGATGCGGGTTCGGCGCATTTGAGCTATCGAATCTTCGTTTCGTGCCCAGAGCGTTACGTTGTGGTCGTTGCCGGATAAAACAAGAGCCAGCGCTGTGCCCCAGCCGCCGGCTCCGAGAACGGAAATGTTCATATTTTCAGAAATGCTTAAAATGGTGTGTCGTACGTTGAGAAGAGAGCGTCATTGCTAGTGCTGCTGCCTTACTTTTTCTTAAAAATATTTGCCAGTCGTAGATTCTCAAATTTATTTTCATTCCCATCCACAAGCCTCTGTATATTTTGGCGATGTGCGTACAGTACAATCAAACTCAGCCCAATAAGGAAAAATACGATGGTGTGGTAGCCTTCGATATTGACGTGGAAGATATTGTAGCGCACAGCCATCGTGGTCGGGAGCGCAACAGCCGCCAAAATAGAACCAAGCGAAATATAGCCCGAAAGAGCAACCGTAATGAGGAAAATACTGAAAATCACTGCGACTTCCACAGGTGCAACGCCCAGCAACATTCCTGCTGCTGTATTGATGCCTTTGCCGCCTTTGCCGCCTACCCACGGCGACCAGATATGTCCCATCACCGCCGCAATACCGCAAATGACACGTACCAGTGTCATGTCTTGGAAGGGCGTATAATTTGGAAAGGGAATCTGAACACCATGAAAAAGATACGCGATAACCGTTACTGCCAAAACACCTTTGAGGATGTCAACAATCTGCACCGTCAGCCCCCATTTCACACCCAAAACGCGGAAGGCATTGGTGCTGCCCATATTGCCGCTTCCTTTTTCACGAATGTCAAAGCCAAAGAAGCGACGGCTGATAATTACTGCTGTCGGAAGTGAACCGGCGAGAAAACTCAACACGGACACAATTACTAAGCGCAGAATAGGATCCATAACTATGGTCGAAAGAAGTGAAACAGATATATTGCCTTAAACTTAGCGGATTTCCTCGTAAAAATCAAATAACATTGAGCTTTTTGGGAGAAAAATTTTGCTGCCAGCGTAAAATGCTCTTTTCTGTTGATATGTCAACGATTTACAACCGTCCCAAACCCTTGTACATATCGTAGCGAGCGCTATACGTCACAAGATTAAAATTCTTGTCGCGGAGAGTGCCACCGGAAGGCGAAAGGTAGAATTGTTCGACCTGATTGGTTACTATTTTACTCAGAACACCATGCTCATCTACGAAAAAATGAACGAGTTTGTAGCCGAGTTTTGTTTCGGCTGTTTCGAGCTGTTTGCGCAGCGTTTCTTCAGAGAAAAGGTGAATATCCTGATGCGCTAAAGCTGCGGGAAGTGTTGTGTCTGCCATAGTTGGATAGGTGTAAGCAAGCGTGTGAAGCGTTACGCAAAGTGATTTTTCCAATAGACGGATAACCAATATTTTTCATCTTGCTGTGGAGAAGCCGCATCGAACTCTAGTCGTAAAGCGGGCTTCCGGCATCGGGATTGTCGTAGAGATTATTGTGATAAATGTATTGTCGCACAGCTTCCGGTACAAGGTAGTGAATAGATTGCCCCTTGCTGACGCGAGAACGCACCTCGGTCGAGGAAACCGCTAAAATAGGCGCTTCTATCCACACCGGCGAGCGTTCATCGGTCGAAAGGTGAAATGCAATCGCTCGCTCCACGTCAGGCGAAATAGTGTAGGGGCGGCGGGCAATGCAGAGTTGCACGCGACCAATGATTTCTTCCCAGTCCTTCCACTTCGTGAAGGCTGCGGCTTGGTCACCGCCTACCAGCAAGAAAAATTCTGCATCCGCGCCAAATTTTTCGCGGAAATAGTTCAGCGTGTCAATCGTGTAGGATACGCTTTCGCGGTCAATCTCGAAAGTATCTACCTCAAATTTTTCGTTTGATTCGATTGCCAATCGAAGCATATCAAGACGCTGCACCGATGTCGTTGACTCCGGCGAATCTTCTGCGAGTTTGAACGGCGACCGATACGCCGGAACAAAGAAGGTGAAGTCCAGCCCCATCTGCTCGGTGAAGCGGTCTGCAATGATAAGGTGCGCAATGTGCGGCGGATTATAGCTTCCACCGATAATACCGATTTTCATAGTGTATGTTCCTTGTTAGTGCGCAACAGATTTCCCAAGCACTGCTGCCAGAAAACCAAACAAGCCTGCAAACTTACGAGAAAAGTCAAGTAGAATCAAAAAACCTAGTGTGTGCATGATAACGGGATAGCGGTCAAATAAGCCAACAATGGAGTGCATAAGACTTTGCAGAATCTTAATCTTTCGGAATGTCCAAAACGCTGCAATGGTGATAAATACTCCAAGCACTGCTCCACCTGCTATATCGCTGGGCCAGTGAAAGCCTGTACCGATGCGAAATACGGAGGCAATTACAGCTAGTACAATCGCAATAATGCCTGCCGGACGACTAAGCCAGAGAATACTTGTTGCCATGACAAACCACATCACGGCATGGTCACTAGGAAACGAGCCTTGAGTCGAGATTGAGGCTTTAATCGTATCCCAAACCGCAGGTTCTATCGGTATTTCCATTGGAGCGATTGCCATAGGTCGTTGGCGCGGGAAAAAGTGTTGCAGTACTCGCGCCAAAACAAACGCTACGGGCATAGCGAAAAAGAGCAGCATAACATGGCTGCGTACCAATGTTTGGTCTTTTTTCTCCTTGCCAAGATTTTGGATATACGCATTTTGTGTACCGGATTTTCCTGCAAACCACATTGCCACGAAGGCTACTGCGGCAAGTAACCACGATGCTTCTGCGCTGTCGAGGGCAAAAAAGAAAACTTGCCAAGAGTATGATACTACGTGATTAGCGGCGGTAAAAAGAATTTCGTCCATTGAAACCTTTATGAAAGAAGAAAAGGTAGTGTTCAAAAAAATTGATTCTGCGCTTGAGAAACAAGGCAGCATGCTGCCTTGTTGTATTTGTCAACTCACAAAGAACATTACCGAAGAAAACTATGTATCATTGGCGGTGCATAAGTGTTGTTGATGCCTGCGCCGTAGGCATAATTTGGATGTCGTGCAAGGTTACGTGCGGCGGGCGTGTGGCGCAAAAGAAAATCACATCGGCAATGTCGCGTCCCGAAAGTGGCGTTATTCCTTTATAGACAGACTCAGCACGTTCTTTATCGCCATGAAAGCGTACTTCGGAAAATTCCGTTTCGACCATACCCGGTTCGATATTGCAAACGCGAATGTTCGAGCCGTTTGTATCGCGGTACATTGCTTGTGAAAGAGCACGGACGGCGTGTTTGGTGGCGCAATAGACATTTCCTTTGGGATAGACCTCGCGTCCGGCGACTGAACCTAAGTTGATAACCGTTCCGCGTTTCCGCCCAACCATGCCTGGCAGCACAGCGCGGCTGACGTACAGCAATCCTTTCAGATTGGTATCAATCATTTCTTCCCAATCATCCAGATTCGCTTCTTGAAACGTATCCATCCCGCGCGAAAGCCCTGCGTTGTTGATAAGAATATCTATTTCCTGCCATACTTGGGGAAGCCCTTCTATGGCGGTTTTTACGGCAGTGCGGTCGCGCACATCAAGCGCAATGCAGTACGATTCTGTGCCGAAGCGCTCTTTGAGGCTGGCGGCAAGCTCGTTCAGGCGCTCAAAGCGCCGCGCGGCGAGAATAAGCCGTGCGCCAGCTTCAGCAAAAAGTTCCGCGCATTCGCGCCCGATACCCGACGAAGCGCCGGAGATGAAAATGATTTGTTTGTGGAGGTTCATTGAGTAAAAAATGAGTAAAGGATTCAAAAACAATGCACGGAAAAAGGTCTTTCCCGTGCATTGATAAGGTCTTTCATGTTTCCCAAGTTACGATTTTCCGTTGCCTCTACCAAACACGTTCAAAATGAGAAGTTCGCAAGATTGTACCGAAAAATTATCGTCCATGAACAGATGGGCGTTGCTTCCAAAGCTGCATCAGCGAGGCAATATGCCCGCAAAACGCCACTGGTACAACAAATGCAACCAACCACACAAACGGGAAGTATGCGATAAATGTATTCGCCGGTTCGTTCATAAAGACACGCAAAGGCGAGGGCGTGGAGAGCGCTGCCACAATGACGATATTCATCAGTAACCCCAATCCGGCAATATTCCACACAACCGCCACCATCGGCTTCATGCGCCCAGTATGAAGCAAATACGCAACAAAGGGCGCAGTTAAGCCAACAAGAATATCGAAATTCCGTCCTTCAAAGGTCATTTGCACAGGAATAATACCATGCTCATAGACGAGCCAGAGAATAATTTCCATCAGAACACGGAATACTTGGAAGCCAATCAGCCACGAGGCAGGCGTAGAGCTAAGAAGAGATTTTCCTGAAATGCTCCGCAAAAAAAGTATTCCCGACAATATTGACACCAATGCAGGAATAATCGGACGTGGCGGCATGGTGCTGAAGTCGTGATAAAATGACTCCATGGAAAGCAATGCCGTAAGCCCAAGCCATGCAGCCACAGCAAGAATCACACGTAAACGCAGCGCCGATGAACTCCGAGCGGCAATCACCGCTATAAAGACAACCAGCGCAACAACAAGCCCAACGAAGAGCGACGAATCGAGAAATGGAATCGGTTGCATACAATTTTTCCCTCCAAAAGAGCTTGAATTCAAAAAGTAAAAAATATCCCCAAAAGCACAAATGCACGAGGAAAATTTTTCTCCGTGCATTTATGCTCTTTTCCTAATTCTGCACCAAGCCTTATATTTCCGCTACCGCACGCTCAATAAGGCGGCGACCAACGGTCTGAACGCCCGTATAATCGAAGTAGTTCGTCGTTGCATCGAGGAAGCCAGCGACGTAATCCAATTTGTCGTCAGAAATTTCGATAAAATTCTTCAAACTGCCCACTACGCCTTCAGCCGTGATGCCTTTGGACGATACAAAATTGCCCATCCAGCCCTTGATGCTGTTAAATCCTTGCTGCACAAAGCCAAGTTGCCCCTCTGCACCACCGCCCGGAATCATCGAAGAAACGGCGCTGAAAGCGGGGTTGCTTGTGAGGTCGTGAGGAACTAAGCCGGAGATAAATTCTTCGATTTTGCGCAAGAAATCCGGTCCGAGCGGAATCAAGCCGTCGAAGCAAGTGAGTGCCGCCAAGCGCATGATGGATTCTTTGCCGTAATCGCCCACAGCGCCCATAAACTCAGCAACGCCGTCGCCGGGAATACCGTTGATTTTCGCGTAAGCAATGATTTCTGCCGCTACTTTGATGGAGAAATCAATTGCTTGGGCTTTGTCAGCCTTCGGTGTGATTTTTTCGAGAAAGCTGAGGAATGACACACTTTCGCCGATTTTATTCGCCAGTGCAGCCGCACCAAGTTTGCCGCCGATGCTGTTCGCTGTTTGATAGAGCCAGACTGCGCGTTGGTAGCCTTCGGCAGGGTCGTTGTAGAGCGTGATGGCGCGTTCGCCGATTTGCTGAATCATCGCCTGGTCGCTTTCGCCCGTGACGAGCGTAATCATATTTTCAAAGCCGGAGATATTCTGCCATTCGCCCGGAACGATGTAATCAAGCGCCTTCAGCGACATAACCGTTGTGCCGCTTGTGGGCAGCTCGTTGATGAGTTCAAAGATGGGTTTGCTCATAGTATTTTCCGAAATGGTAAGGTTTGAATGTTGAGTTGTTTTGTAGGAAGGTAATTTTTTTGACACGGATTGAAGAAAATTGCGCGGATTACACGGATTTTGCAAAAGAAACTCATGCGAAATCTGTATTCCGTCGCCCACCGAATGGCATCACTTCATCGCTGCCAAGCCCGACAGATTGACCTTTTGCAGCCATGCTTCGCGGTTTGCTTTGGTGAAGGATGCGTCGCGCGAAAGGACTTTCACTTGGAAGCGTCCGCCTACAAGCACTGCCGTTGCGGTACTGCCTTGGTCAACTGCCGGAAAACCGCCAATTTTCTTCGTGGAAGACTTGAATTTGTCGGCTGCTTGGGGATTATTGGCAACGTCAGAAATGGCAATCATTGCCAATTCTTTGCCGTCTTTTTTGAGTTTGTACTCTGCAAAGCCCGTCTTTTCTTGGCTGGCAATCATGTCATAACCCGCTTCGTTTTTCGGGAAAAACTTGTTGAAAGAGCCGCCTTCTTCAGGCTTCGGCAAAGCGCCGGATTCTTGCGCTTGTTTCTTGGCTTCAATAGCTTCTTTGCTTTTTTTGTCTGCTTCCGACCAGCGCGGGTCTTCTTTAGAGCAAGAAGTGAGACTCACGATAACGGCACAGGCGAGGAGCGCTGTGCGAAAAAAATGTTTTGTCATGGACACATTCCAAAAATGATAAAAAAAATAATGAAAAGATATTGGACGGTGGCTTTATGGTGCAAGTGCGCCACAATCTACACAAAGCGGTTTTTACGACAAAGTATTTTCAACTGCTTCATCGTGATAAGAGCGTAATATCTCTGCAAAGTGCTTCAATGCTTGTCCGCGATGGCTAATGCGATGTTTCTCTTCGGCGCTCATTTCAGCAAAAGTGCGCTCAAAACCTTCGGGAATAAAAATCGAATCATAGCCAAACCCCGCTTCACCGCGCTCTTCAGTGGCAATCCGCCCTTCGCACACGCCTTCGGCAAAAGCAACGCGTAAATCATCGTGATAGCAAATCACCGTTCGGAAGCAGGCTGTGCGCTGCTCTGGTGCTATGCCCGCGAGTTCGGCAAGCATTTTTGCACGGTTCTCGGCGTAAGTGGCGCTTTCTCCCGCATACCGCGCCGTGTGTACGCCCGGAGCGCCGCCAAGAGCATCCACTTCCAAGCCCGTATCGTCCGCAATACAGGTACGCCCCGTTGCGTGAAAGATAGCAACTGTCTTGATGTAAGCATTCTCTTCCAGCGTAGCACCTGTTTCGGGAATATCCGTCGGAAAATTCTGTACACTTGTTGGCATCAGGATTGTTGCCAAGCTTTGCGCTTCGATAATTGCCCGCATTTCTTCTGCTTTGTGGGCGTTATTCGAGCCGATGAGAAGGTGAGTCATAGTTTTTTGAGCATCTTGAGATGAGGTAGTGCGAACGCAAGTTCGCAACCATGAGGGGGATTATACAAACTTGCGTTTGTACTCCATTTATCCTATTTACCGACCATCTTTGCCATGCGCAGTGCGCGTTTTTGCGGGTCGGGGTGTGTGGAAAACATTTGCTGCACGAAGTTAGAACGCCCCGCGCTCAGTTTTGCCAGCTTTTGCAGTGCCGTTGCCATTGCGCGAGGATTATAGCCGTTTCGCTTCAGGAATTGCAAGCCGTAATCATCAGCATCGGTTTCTTGGGATTGAGAAAACTTGGCGTTCACAAGATTTTGCGCCAGTGCGCCGACGGCGGAGGTTGCCATTTGCCCTAGCATACTATTGGAAGTAGCAGCCGCCTTGCGTGCCGCCGAACTGAGCAGCGCTGTGCGGAGTTTGTCCTTGTGGTCATTGTTTTTAACGTGTCCGATTTCATGCCCGATAACGCCCAGCACTTCTTCGTCGGTCATGTAGTCCATCAGCCCCGAATACACGCGCACCGTGCCGTCGGCAAGCGCAAAAGCGTTGATTTGCGGCGAGATGTAGGCGCGGTAGTTCAAGCGCATTCCGTCTTCGAGAATATGTCTGCCGGTGAGCTTCGCAAGGCGCACGGAATAGGGATTGTTCGGCGGAGCGAGTTGGTTCTGCGTGTCCATTTGCGCGGCGTATTGACTGGCAACGCCCATGATTTCACGATTGGAAAGCGTCATTGCGCGGAACGCATCCATCCCGGCACCAATCCAATTTATGGAATTGCCGCCCAGAACAGGATTTTGCTGAAGCTGCGCCATGCTTCTGTGCGGTGCAAAGCTGCACAGAACAACGAGGAAACACGCCACGAAGCGATAGAAGGTGTATGTTGAAAAAGTCATGGTAGTGAAATTGAAAGAAAAACCCGTTCGGGCGGCAGCGTTTAAGCGAATTGTAGCCGTCAGACGGGAATGTGATTTACGCTACATACTGGAACGGCGTTTGCGTTCAACAAGTGTACAAACTCGCTGAAATTCGGGTCGAGTTTCATAGTGCATGGCGATATATTGTTCTCGTAAAAATTCTAATGCCTCGCTTCGCTCTTCCGGTGTTCGGGAGAGCCAATAATCGCGGTCGGCGGTATCGGCGGTGTGGAGCATGGTTTTGGTGAAGGCTGTTTTGTCAATCAACCTTGTTTTTGAGAAATCCATTTGAAATGTAGGGAAAAATGGTAGATGCTAGATGCGATATCACACCTCAATCCGCACTGGCTGAACGCGCCAGATTTCATCGGCATACTGCCGTATGGTGCGGTCGCTGGAGAACTTTCCGCTGCGAGCGGTGTTCAGAATAGATTTTTTTGTCCATTCTGTCGGATTACGCCACATCTCGTTCACACGCTCTTGCGCTTCGATGTACGCCGCATAGTCAGCGCAGACCAAGTATTTATCGCCATCGCGCAAAAGCGAATCCACAATCGGCTGGAAAATGCCCGGCTCGTGGCGGCTGAAGTAATTATCCCGAATCATGTCCAGAACGCGCTTCAAATCTGCATTGCCATTGTAGTAGTCCCAAGCGTTATAGTTCGGGCGCAGCGCAGAGACTTCGTCTGCCAGCAAACCAAAAATGACGATGTTGTCGTCGCCGACTTCTTCGCGGATTTCCACGTTTGCGCCGTCCATTGTGCCGATAGTGAGCGCTCCGTTCAGCTGGAACTTCATATTGCCTGTGCCGCTTGCTTCCAGACCCGCCGTGGAGATTTGCTCCGAGAGATCGGAGGCGGGAATGATGCGCTCTGCAAGCGATACCGAATAATTTTTCAGGAAAAAGACTTTCAGGCGGTCGCCTACTTCGGGGTCGTTATTGACGACCGCAGCGATAGAGTTGATGAGCTTGATAATGTTTTTCGCCATCGCGTAGCCGGGTGCGGACTTCGCAGCAAAAAAGACCGTGCGCGGTACAAAATCGCCTTTGGGGTTATCTTTGATACGATTGTAGAGCGAAATCGTGTGCAGTGCGTTCAGCAGTTGGCGCTTGTATTCGTGCAGACGTTTGACTTGGCTGTCGAAAATCGAATCAGGATTGATGCGGGTTTCGTAGTCGTTTTGGATGTAGATGGATTCGATAAGGCGCTGCTTGGCGAGGTTCTTGGCAATGCGCCATTCGTCGCAAAATTCCGCGTCGTCCACAAAGGCTTCCAGTTTGCGGAGTTCCGTCAGGTCTGTAATCCACTTGTCCCCGATGCGCCGTGTGATGAGGTCGGCAAGCGGCGGATTTGCTTTTTTGAGCCAGCGCCGTTGCGTGATGCCATTGGTTTTGTTGTTGAATTTCTGCGGATGCAGGCGGTAAAAATCGTTAAAGAGTTCGTTGCAAAGAATTTTGGTGTGCAGTTCGGCAACACCGTTCACTGAATGAGAGCCGATAATTGCCAGATTTGCCATGCGCACGGCTTTGTTATCACCTTCTTGAATAATCGAAACGCGAGAAATAATCGGGTCGTTCTCGCTGTAAAACGTATGCACCATTTTCAAAAAGCGGTGATTGATTTCGTAGATAATTTGCAAATGGCGCGGCAGCAGCTGCTCAAAAAAGCTCACCGACCAGCGTTCAAGCGCTTCGGAGAGAACGGTGTGGTTGGTGTAGGCAAATGTGTTTGTGGTAACGTGCCAAGCATCATCCCATTGCAGCCCTTCTTCATCCAGCAGAATGCGCATCAGTTCAGGGATGGCGATAGAAGGGTGCGTGTCGTTGAGTTGGATTGCAACTTTATTTGGAAACGCGCCGAAATTTTTGTGCAGCGTTTTATAGTTTGCCACAATATCGTGCAGGCTGGCGGCAACGAAAAAATACTGCTGCTTCAGGCGTAAAATCTTGCCCGCAACCGTGCTATCATTCGGGTACAGCACTTTAGAAATCGTCTCAGTAGCGCTTTTCCCTTCCACAGCGCCCATATAATCGCCGCTGTCGAATGCCTTAAAATCAAAGTCCTGCGTGGCTGTGGCTTGCCAGAGGCGGAGACTATTTACCGTATTATTGCCATAACCCGGCACCGGCACGTCGTATGCAACAGCGAGAACATCTTCGGTATCCACCCATGAAAAACGCAGATTTCCCCTGTCATCGGTGTAATTTTCCACGCGCCCGCCGAATTTGACACGGTAGGTAAATTCCTCACGCATCACTTCCCACGGGGAGCCGTAACGGAGCCAGTTGTCGGGGTATTCCACCTGATAGCCGTTTTCGATTTCCTGCTTAAAAATACCATATTCATACCGGATGCCGTAGCCAAACGCCGGAAGTTCAAGCGTCGCCATCGAATCCAGAAAACACGCTGCCAAGCGCCCCAGACCGCCGTTCCCCAAGCCCATGTCGTGCTCAAGGTCGCGGATTTCTTCGAGGTCGTAGCCGAGCGATTTCATAATGTCTTTGCATTCGTCGCGGTAGTTCATGTTGGTCAGCGCATTCCCTAGCAAACGCCCCATGAGAAATTCCAACGAAAGATAATAGACTTTTTTCACATCGCGTTTGTCGTATTCGCGCTGCGTCCGAATCCACGAGCGAATCATACGGTCGCGGATGGAGAGTGCAAGCGCTTTGTAGGCATCCTGCGGCGTGACAGTCTCTCGGTCTTTCACAAGACGAAACTCCAAGTTTTCGGCAAATTGGTTCTCAAGCGAGTATGAATCAGGGTCTTCGCTGTCGGTGAAGAAGAGAGAATTGGGATTTGGGTCGTATTGGACGTTGTAGAGATCTTCTTCGGTGGATTTTTTTACGCGCTTTGCCATGAGATGCTCCCAGAAATGACGTGAGTGGTTGATAACGAGGACTGAGAATTTGTTCTCGAAAATACGGAAAGCGATGGGAAAAGCAAGAAGAAAAGCACGGGAAGTATAGACAGTTCGCAAAGTATGATTTTGCACGTCAGACCAATAAAAAAGGGGTGTCTGCCGGTCTTGGACATACACCCCTTTGTAGAAAGCGTCATAGCGTTAATCTTCGGTAATAATAAGCACTTTCGATTGCGACCAAAAGCGCTCAGGGCGATTGATTTTAAGCGAATACGGCGTTGTTTGTGCTTCATTCGGTTGCGGGCGAAGAAGTTTTTGATCGTGTGCAGAGACAATCCGATAGAACTTCGTTTTCATCGGTAACTCTAAGGTTTGGCGGATGTCAATTTTTGTAAAACTCTCATCCACTTTGAGCGAATCACTCGGTTTCCAAGCGCCACCGAAAATCAAGACTGAGCCTTTTTTCTCAATCAATCCTCGCTTACTGAGTTCATCGGTCGTACCGATAATATAAAATGCTGTATTCAGCTCGTCTTGTGTGAGAGTGAGTTCTTTTTCACGTTCCATGAGCTTTTTCGCTTTGGCAAGTGCTTCGGACTTATATTTGTCGCGTTCGGCGCGAGTAATGTCCAACTCAGAGTTCAACTGCGCAATCTGCGCTTCTTGCTGCTCTATTGTTGCCTTGAGTTGTTTTATAGTGTTTTCCAAAACGGTGAGTTTTTGCCCGAACCCTGCGTTGCGTTCTTTAAGATTTGCAATACGGTCTTCTGCTGTTTTCATTTGTTGCTTGTAGCCCGTAACGACTTCGCTAATGGCTGCGAGTTTTCCGGCAACTTGATTTTTATAGTTCAGGTTATCAATATTTTCAAGAGTTTTCGTAACAGCCACTGCACCTGCCACATTAGAAACTTGGTTATAGACGTTTGCAATGGAGCGCGAAGCATCGCCGAGTACTTGCGCAATACTGTCTTTTTCCTCAGTGAACTGCACCAGTTCGCGGCTTTGGACTTCCAGTTTTTTTGCTTGGTCGGAGCGTGCTTTGAGCAGCGAACCAATGATAGCAACGGCCACGACAGCAAAGACAAAAAACAAGAAAATGAGAATGCGATTTTTCATAGCGCTTAAAAGTGAGATGTTAATGTTCGGGAAGGTTTTGCGAATTGTTTTTGTATCATCATTTCAAGTACCGCAATAACTGCAAGTGTTTTGCTATCGTCTTACGTGAGGAAAATGAGCGACATGGTAAGGGCGATATAAAAGCCAATTAAGAAAAAGAAAAAGAGCGTGATTGGAATAAATCTCCATCCTACACGGTTGAAATGAGTGTTTTTGAGAGCGCGGTAAAGGTACGGAAGTACCAAGAGCAAACCTGCTGTTTCAAGCAACGGTAGCTTACTGGCAACGAGAATAAGAACAATCCAGAGTAAAAGAAATACTGTAATAAAATGCAGTGAAAAAATCAAATGTTCGACATAGTACCAGTTCTTATACATAAGTTTCAGAAACGCAGCAAACAAAACGACAATAAAGAATGTATAAAATGGGATATAATTTTCCAATGTGTCATCAATCTGTTGCCGAATAAACTCAATAGGCTGTTTGTTATCTTTAGCTTTTTTCTCAATTCGCTGCGCCACCACTGGTATTTTCGCAAGTGCTTCCGTGCCTACATCGAGGTTCGTCGTAACAATAAAAAACAAGGCTGCGACAACGAAATACATCTGCGTCGGCAAGGTGTAGCTTTCGCGGCGGGCTTGCAGGTATTCCAGCGTAAGGAATCCGGGCTTCGTCAGCAAGATGCGCATGGTACGAAAGAATTTTCGATCAATATTCAAAATCTCGGGAATAGCTTGGCGAGTAAAGTTTGCCAGTGTCAGTTCCTTCGCCGCATTTCTATCTTGCCCGCAATTTGCACAGAAATTGCCAGTTACTTCTTCACCGCAATTAGGGCAATACGGGGAAAGTGTGAGCATGGAAACGTCAGTTTTATACTCAGCTCGTGCATTTATCTCGGCAAGGGTTTCCTCGTCTGTGCCGGGTAAAATTCCCACATATGCACCAAAGGCAGAAACAACAATACTAAAGAGGAACAATCCCAGAAAAATATCAGAATCGTTCATGGTGACGACACCATAGACTGTTTTTGACATCACGCCCCGATCCTCAGCGCGTAAGGATTTTGTTGGTTGCCCGTTGTCATCCATTCCTGCACCCATGACATCAATATCGGCAAAGTCGTATGCTGTCGAAGCAAAGTAGATGAGGCAACAAGTCGAGGTCATAATAAAGAACACAATGCTCCAAAGCATGGCAAAGAGCGTCTTGCGTATAATTATTCGTTGTGTTTTCTTTTCCATACCTAAACTCAGTTGATAAAGTGGTACTGGGCGTTCTGTGTATGCGTCTTCCGAAGTGTGTAGCGAGATATTCGATAGCGGATGATAACCAAGGAGAGATGTTGTTCGCTCGTACTTAATATCTAAAACGCACAGTGCAGAAACAATGGTTGGCAAGATATTGAATTTTGTCCGACTGACAAAGAAGCAATTTATGACAAAAGTAAAGTTGACATTATGAACATTTTCGCTCAAGTAGTCAGGCAGTATTCAAGACTATCCGAACAGCAATACTCCTATCATCAGATGGAATCTATCCCTTCTAAAAGTCTCGCTCAGTGTAATGCAGGGAAGTTCTTTTGGTGGTGTTTGCGCATATATGTATTTTGTCGTTGTTCTTGAGATAATGTAAGTCTCGCGTGGGCTAAAAACAAGTGTATTGGTGACTAGGGAAGTGACGTGTCCACGTTGTCGAACCCACAATCCGCTTCTAAGCGAAGTGATGTCTATTCTTCGTCGGATCTTCTTCCATCTACAATCAAATTACTAAATGAATGCACTCCGAATTTTCCTTCTAGTAATGTTCTGCACAACTCTGCCTAAGCATCTTACGGCACAAGACTCTCCCGACAAAGCTGTTCGTGCTGTCTTGGACAAGCAAGTTCTGGCATGGAACACTGGCAATATTGAGGGTTTTATGCAAGGCTACTGGCAGTCAGATTCATTGCGCTTTGCGTCCGGCGGGAATATCAACCGCGGCTGGAAAACAACGCTGGAACGATACCAAAAAAGCTACCCCGACAAAGCTGCTATGGGAAAACTCACCTTCTCCAATCTCGAAACAACAGTTCTTTCTGCGGATGCCGCTTTGGTCTTTGGGAAATGGGAACTCACACGTGAGCAGGACAAAACGGACAAAGACCGTCCGCATGGGCTTTTCACTTTGACATTCCGCAAAACGCCGCAAGGTTGGAAAATTGTTCACGATCATACCTCCTCAGGAAATTGAGGCCCCATAGGGCTTCACTGTCAATGCCGATACATCCATCTTCTGTTATTTGGGCTATTTAAGAACTTTCTGTTGTTCTTCAGCGGAACTTTTCAGATTTTGCACTTCCGATATTCCTCTTACTGCTTATTTCTGGCTGATTATGAAACGACGCATTGGTATCCAACAAAAATTTGTAGCGCTTGTACTGGTTCTGCTTATTACCATTGGGGCGTTTATTGCGCTCTTCTTTCCACAGCGCCAAAAATCGCAGATGAATAAGTATCTCAATGAAAAAGTCTTAGTGACGGCACAAATGATAGCGTTCAACGCCTCAACCGGTGTTGCTTTTGGGGATTCCGCAGCCGTAGGGAAAACTTTGGATGTCCTGCCATCACTGTCCGGAGTACGATTTGTTAGCATTGTGGATACAGCCGGAAAAGAAATTACGGGCTATCGTGCCGATAAGACTGACCAAAGCATGGCTCCTGCTATCGAAAAACTCATTAAAACAGAAACGAAACCTGCGAACCTCCTCATTACTGATATCGGAGACGTTGCGCTTTATGCAGAGCCCATTGTGTACCGTGAAAATGGTGTTGGTACGCCTGCTACGGTAGGAAAAGTTATTGTCGGTATCAGTCGTAAAGACCTTGCCAATGATGCCTTTCAGAGCCTTCTTATTGCGCTTGGTATTGGTGCTGGCGTTGTCATTCTTGGTGGTGTCATTATGCTCGTTTTGAGCAGCCGCCTAGTGAATCCACTGAAAGTGCTGGCTCGCGCAGCGGGCAAAGTCTCTGCCGGTGACTTAGAATCGACCGTAAGCATTCATACCAACGATGAAGTAGAAGTGCTGGCAAATTCGTTCAATCATATGGTCGGTAATATCCGCCGCGCACTCGAAGAAGTCCAAAGTTCGCTCAAAAAAGCCGAAGAAGCCAATGCCCGCAAAACCGAGCTGCTCAGCATTGTCTCACACGACCTGAAAAGTCCAATTACATCGGTGCTAGCGGCAATAAAACTCATTGAATTGGGTGATATTACCACAGAGGAGTTCCCCGAAATGGGCGGAATGATTCGCCAAACGTGCGAGCGCATGATTGACCTTATCGAAAGCCTTCTGGCGAGTTCCGCATTGGAAATGGGGAAAATACAAATCTCCAAAACCTCCTGTAATGCAAAAGAGTTGATGGAAGGTGTTATCCAAGCAAACAGTCTCAATCTGACGAACAAAGCACAAACACTGAACTTAGTGACCGAAGGTAAAGATTTTGAGTTCTATGCGGATAAAGGTCTTATCCATCAGGTTTTAGAAAATTTCACATCCAATGCCATAAAGTATTCTCCATCGGAAACCACCATTACTGCACGAGTTTTGGCTACGTCGTCCGGTGTTCGTTTTGAAATACAAGACGAAGGTCCGGGCTTGACCGACGAAGATAAACAAAAACTATTCGGCTTCTTCCAGCGCCTCTCTGCACGCCCCACAGCCGGCGAATCATCGCACGGGGTAGGGCTTGCAATTACGAAGCGTGTGGTTGATTTGCATAACGGCAAAATTTGGGCAGAAAGCGAACTCGGTAAAGGAACTACATTTATTGTTGAACTACCCAGAAATACCGATATGCCAATGGCAGCATAAGACCAAATGCTGTTTGTTTATTTCAATAGACGTTGTGCCATTTCCGGCAAATACACTCTAATTTTTCCTTCATGTTCTCCGACAACACCCTCGCAAAACGTATAGAATCTGCACAAGCACAAAATCAGATAGATTACGCTCAAGCGCATCAAGACATACAACTCAATTCTCCCTATACCGCTCTGCGACTTGGCAATGGAGCCGCACTATTTGCCGGAATAGAATCACCACTTACGCAATCGTTTGGTCTGGGATTTGGCGATGAAATGCACGAAAGCGACATTGAGACTCTGGAAGAATTTTTCTTTTCCCGTGCTGCTGCTGCGAATATAGAGGTGTCCAATCTGAGCGCCATGAGTCTGACAGCAATTCTGGGCAAGCGCGGATATATAGTCTGTGAGTATTCTCATGTTCTCGGACTTGATATGCGGGCATACCATCCGGCATCGCTTCCGGCACTTCCTGTCCTCCAACTAGATCGAACCGAAGTTCCCACGGCAGCAACAGCCATTGCGGCGGGTTTCTTAGAACATAATGTCGGCGAAAGCGAGATTCCGGAAGATTTTCAGGAGATGTTTGTTGTCTCCATGAACACCCATGGCAGCAGTGCTTTTGCTGTCACGGTGGATGGAGAGATTGCCGGAGCAGGAGGAATGACGCTGGTAGATGGAATTGCGATGCTCTCCGGCGCAAGTACACAGCCCAAGTATCGGAATCGTGGCATTCAGAAGGCGCTTATTACCGAGCGTTTACGGTTTGCGCGTGAAGCAGGATGCGATATTGCTGTTGTTTCTACCCAGCCCGGTACGGTCTCGCAGTGCAATATGCAAGCGATGGGTTTTGGCATACTCTACGCCCGCACGAAGTTTTACAAAGCGGCTCCTCAGTCGTGAGAATTGTGTGAAAGGGACTCAGATGCTATCGCGTTACACGTACAAGTCCTGCCCAGCGACTGTTGCCCGCTGAACTCGACATTGTATCCGACGCTGACCGTACTTCGCAGTAATAGACACCTGTTTCGAGATTGTTGAGTTTCAAAGTAATATCCCATATTCCCCGCTCTAGTGCTTGTGCCGGAAGGAAAGCCACTGTTGTTCCCAGCATTGAGTAGATTGTTACGGTGAGATGTTGTGCTTCTTTGAGGCTAATCTGTAATGTTAGTTCGTCGTGTACGGGGTCGGGGAAGTGCTGCACTTCAAGTATTTGCGAGGCTTGTAAGGCATTATTGCCTAATCGTGCGCTCAAGCGTACCACTGCGTCGCAGCGCGTTCCGGCAATGCGGTCTCCCGGTAATCCCTCGCCTTGAAGGATAATTTGCTCGGTGATACAAAATTTACTTATCGTCATGGTATCTTTGTACACCGCTACCAGAGAGGGATTGAAGCATATCGAAAAGGGGCGTGACGTTCCGGCAGGAACAACAAATGGAAATTGAGAGGGTGGCAGAGAAAATTGCAGATTGCGACTTAACAATGAGCGCTCTAAGACAAAAGGTACAATACCGGTGTTCTGTACCAAAATTGTTCCGCAGGTCAGTGAGGTCGCATTCGTGGGAGTAAAGCGGTATTCACTCATACCCGTAGCATTATCCCGCGAAAGCGTGCGCAATACGCCTGCACCTGTGTCCGAAGCCGCAACAAATCGTGCCGTGAAACCCGGAATAGTATCCCGCACAACCGTTACATTTCCGACTGAATCTGCTGCTGTCAGTTCGTACACCGCATCGGCACGTGGGTCGTTGACGGTCAAGGTCACTCGTAGGGGACGTTTTGTACTGTCTATTGTACTCGCTGCATCCACGAATCGTGTTTGCCGAGCGGTCATATTGACAAGGCTAAGCTGCACCGGTGCTAGTCCTGCGTCGAATGTACGATTGTCTGCAAGGTCAAGAGTGATGGTGCGATTGCACGAATCAGCACTGCGCTGCACAAGCGGGGGCATTTTATCTTGCGCGGCTTCAATGCGAATAGCCAAAACTTTGCGCGTCAGGCAGTTATTGCTAATAGTGAGCGTGTCAACAAATATCCCATCCTCATCGGAACGAAAACAATACTCTACCGTTGCCACAGAACTCGGTTCTATGCGAGTAATGGCACTTCGGGGAGTAAACTGGCGTGATGATTGTGTGAATCCGGCACTTTGCACGGTTTGATTGGTAGCGCCGTAATTGGTGATTGGTACACGAAAACAGTAATCACGCCCCGTGGCAAGTCGCATCACTGCTGTTGTCGAAGAAACGGCATCGGTGCGAATAGCGGGATTGGTATGCACAGTGAATCCCGGAACGACTATGCGTTGTACCGAGCGTAAATCCAGCGAATCCACGATGACAAGCCCTAATGAGCCATCTTCATAAGGATTAACTAAATCTGCCTGAAAGCCAAGTGAATCTGCCGGACGTGGTAAAGAGCCAAAGCGGAAGCGAATATTGCGCTGCGAGGAGCGAAGCGTATCGTAGAAAAAAATCTTGGAATCGGT
>JANYDO010000090.1 GCA_025363605.1 Candidatus Kapaibacterium sp. | reverse complement strand
CGGGACCACGTCACGTGCGGTGGCTGAGGAGTATTGAGGTGGTGAAAATTTGAATAAGCGTTCTGGCATTTCTGTTTCAATGAGCTTTTTATCGCGGAGTCTTATAGGCGTAGAGCGCTTTAGTGCTTTGAACGTAGAGAGTATCACCACCATTTGAGGCAACAGCAATAAATTCCTCGTTTGTTGTGGAAGGAGTTCTCCAGACAATTTTGCCTGTACGCGGTTCAATGGCAATGATTACTCTTGGAAATCCATCATAGTTGCCATCTACAAAAACTAAATTGTTGATTAGAGTTAGTTGAGTATAGTTATCTGCTGGAATTTTCATATGCCAGAGTATTTGTCCCGTATTTACATCAAAGGCAAAAAGATTACCTGGGCCTTTATCGGTTTGAATCAAGCCTCCAAACCCAAAAACACCCACATTCGTATATTGAGCAACTAATAAAACGTTGTTTACGATAATAGGCTTAATTTGACTCGTTGAGCCAACAAAATTTGTAGTTGCCGATGAAGTTTGGCTGGAAGAAGAAGGGGTATTAACAATATTGTATTTCCAAAGTAATTTACCACTACTTTCAAAGCATCTAATGGTGTCTTGCGTAACGAAATAGAGACGGTTATTATACAGAAGAGGGCTTGAATTCAGAAATCCACTGCTGGTTATACCCATAATATTTTCGGAAGCAATCGTCCGAGTCAATTCCTGTTGTGTTGAAATATCTTGAACAATAAAATATGTTTTGTGAGAAATACTATCGAGTTTTGAAAGTATGCACCACAGCAATTGATTCTTTTCTGGTTGAATTGCGTAGGCAAAATTACTGGTTGCCCCCGAATCAGTTTGCGGTAGGTTATACATTCTTATTAAACCAGTACGCAAATCAAGCATTCTCACTCGCCAGCCCAAATTCCAATGTACGGTATCCAAGAAATCAAGCGATTCCCATGACATATAACGTCCAAATTGCTTGAAATTCCTAGGTTGACCAAACCAGATGTCATGTGAAGGAAAATGCCATGCAATATCTTTGTGTTTAACATTTATCGCTATCTCTTCAAATGGGATATAAAGGATGTCGTCGTAAAATGCTGGAAAATTTTGGGAATCACGGACATATTCTTTATAAGCGCGAGACCAAAGAAGATCACCATGTTCTAAAGTAATGAGTTGTAAAATCGGGCTATTTTGCCCCGATGTATGAGTTAAGATACCCTGTGAACTAATTATGAGCATCTTATCCACCGGATAAACAATCTCAAAGGATGCTAACTCTTTCTTCCAAAAAAAAGAAAGAGATGAAGGAATATCTTTGATTGGATCGGTAGGATTTGAGCTACAATCAGTAATAAACGGCACAACCAGCACCATTAAAGCAAAGCACATTTTTCGCAGCCAAGAAACCATGACAACTCCAAGGATAAATTGAGCGGTAGAAATTATTGGCGTAAATTAAGCAGAAAACTTCACCAAGACAAGCCCACAATACGCAACCGCCCGAAGCACTAGAAAACACTTCGGGCGAGATTCAACACAAGAGAGTGTATTTTTTACAACATCCCGTTTGCTTTTTCCCAATCCAATTTTGCTACAAGTGCGTCGTAGAGTGCCTGAAGGTAGTTCAGTTGCGTGTCGCGCAGCGTTGATTCTGCTTCCAGAACCTCTTGCTGTGCGGCTTGTCCTTGCTTGAAGCGGCTCGTAGCGGTGGCAACGACTTCTTCGGCAATGGCAACATTTTCTTTCTGAATGCGAATGCTGCTGTACGCATTCTTGAGTGTACTTTGGGTGTTCAGGAGTTCATACGTCGTGGTTTGGCGCAGATTGCGAAGATTATTTTCGCTTTTGTCCAGTTGATACGCCTGCTGCTGAAGAGCCGGAGTGCGTGTAAACCAGTCTGCAAGCGGTACAGAAACACGCACACCAAGATAACTCAGTGGATAAAACACCAGTTTCGACAAGTCATTCGTCAAGCCCTGCGTTCCCAAATACCCATAGCCGGAGACAGTCGGTAAATTCTGATTGCGCAAGCGGGCGAGGTTCTGCACGTTTACTTCGCGCTGCGCCAACTCAGCCTTTGCATCGGCGCGGGATTCTAAAGCACCATTAAGAGAGCGATTGACAAAGGTAGTGTCGGCACTGAAGAGCGCATCCAATCTGTCGGTAAGGCGTAGATTTTCAGGACTCCCTTCCCAGTTTAGTTGGCTTGCCAAATTTGCCAAACTAATGCGCACGGCATCCTGCACTTTTTTGAGAGTAAGTGCAGCATTAGAAAAATTGAGATACGCCTTACTACGGTCGGTTTTAAGCGCATTTGCGTTCTGGAATTTAGCCTGCACATCGTTGTAAAAATTTTCAATCCGCACAAGATTTGCTTCTGCTTGTCGCAGCTTTTCTTGATTCAGCAGCACCGTGTAATACGCACGAGCAATAGTGAGTTTGAGATCGTTCTTTGCTTTCTCGGTGTTCGCTGAAGCAAGGTTTTGTGAGGCTTTTGCCGCAGCTACTTCCGCGCTAATGCTCAGGTCGAGAATTGGCTGCGTCAGGTCGAGCGCGGCGGTCATATTCCAGTTAGTGCCGAATTGGGTTTTGAGAAGAGTGTCGCCCAAGCGCTCATTGAAGACTCGCCCGGGAATAATGCTGGTCGGAAGTTGAGTGTTATAGCGCCCGTCAAGCGTTCCGGTGAGGCGAGGATAATAGCGCGTTCCGGCTTCATTCGCTTTCTCGGTGCTGATTTGCTCATCCACGAGCGCATTACGGAATGTGGGATTACGCTCAACAGCTAGTTTCATGGCATCCTTCAACGAAAGCGTTTGCTCTTGTGCCGAAAGCGGGGCAAAAAATAGTAGTGTGTAAAAAACACTAATCGTGGTGGTAAATTGTGATAGTTTCATGGTTGTAGGTAGTTTCGGAAATGGTTCGCAATGATTTAGGAAAAGGGCATTGATTTGATTGCGCAAAAAAGATTCTAACCTCTAAAGACCGTCGCCGGCTCAAGTTTGGTGATGCGCCTGATAGCAAAAACCGCCCCGAAGACGCAAATAACCAGAGTTACGACAAAGAAGCCAATACGAATAAGCGGAGTGTATTCAAAAAGAACACCGCCTTGGCTGATACCAAACTTAAAGCCCTCCAGCAAAATCGAACTGAGCACATAGCCCGCAAAAGCGAGAATGAGACATTGCAGTAGAATGAGCCTTGTGATGAAGCCGTTGGTGGAGCCAATCGCTTTGAGAGTGGCGTAATCGCGTATGCGGTCAATGGTCGCCGAATAGAGCGTGAGACCGATAATGACCAAGCCGGAAATAATGGCAAAAACAATCAGCGTTCCGGTCGAAATGGCGATACCGCTCGAACCCAAAATAAACGTAACGGTTGCCCGCGATAAATCTTTTGTTTTCCACGCCTTCACGCCAAAAATCGTAGCGTTAATGCGGTCTCGAACGACGAGTGTATCGGCATTCGGCTCCAAGTCCACAAGTAATGCGCTGACGCTGTTCGGCGACACTTTGCCGATAGACCGCGCTCGCTCAATCGTTGTGAACATATACAATCCGCCAAAACCCCGTGCGCCGCGTGTTTGTGCGGCAATAAAGGCTTTTTTGCCGGAGATTTCAAACTGTGTGCCGAGCGTAGCGCCGCCGAGCGATTTTTTGTCGAACTCGTCGCACGTCACCGCCCCTTCTTGGAGCAAGTCTTCTTTGTTGCCTTTCACCAGTTTCCACGGACCGCCACGAAAAGCGGGATATTGCGTACCGACCATCGTTACAGGGCTGGACTCGCCATTGGGAAATTTCGCCACGCCGCCAGCCAAGACAATCGGATAGACTCTTGCCACGCCGGGAATAGATTCTATCTGGCGTTGAAGGCGGGCATCAATTAGTCCTAGTGAGTTCGCATTATTGGTTTTGCTATTGACCACCCACAATCCCGCCGGAGAGCCGTCCACCAAGCCGGACATTAAGCCCGTGAGGAACAGAAAAATACCCGTCTGCTGACCGATAAGAAAGACTGAAATGACAATGCCGAAAAGTGCGCCAATGGACTTGGGTTTGTCGTAAATAAGAAATCGAAATGCGTTTGCGAACATGATATTTCCTTGTGTTTGTAGTTTTTATTTCTTTTGTAATTCTATGTGGGGCAGAACGCGGATTTTGAGGATTGGTCAGGATTTTCAAGATTCTCAGAATACCATTTTTTCTCTACGACAGAGACAAATGCGTGCTTTGCAGCAACAATCCTGATATATCCTGATAATCCGAAGTTCCATGATTCATTGAATTTCTGCACAAGCATAACTTCAGGGTTATTGATCGGTCGTTGTAGGCTTTTGGGTGGCTGTATGCAGAATTTGTGTGTGGATACTTTTTTTGTACTCATTTGCAAATGCACGTCGGTACACTTTGGGTTCTACTCCAAAATTCATGAGCAAGCCAACCTCAATTTCCGTTGAGCGAAGATAATTCAATAGTTGCGAAACATGCTCTTTAGCAATTTCCATTACGCTTTTTAACTCAACAATAATGGTATTTGCGACAACGATGTCCGCATAAAAATCTCCAATGCTATTGCCTTTGTAATAGACTTTTAGCGGAACTTGCGCTTGAGCGGACATACCAAGACTTTCCAGCTCAATGAGCATCGCCCGCTCATAGCACTTTTCAAGGAATCCATACCCAAGGTCGTTATAGACGTTATAGTATGCCCTAATAATACGCTCTGTCAGGTCTTTGTGCTGAAGTTTTGCCTTCGTGTTTTGGCTAAATTCAATCTCATTTTTACTCATATTCACTAATAAAATACTTTTCAGATAAACATTCCTAAAATCCTGATAAATCCCGATAATCCGCGTACTACCACCTAGAAAACACTAGAATTATTTCACCTGAATCACACATTCCACGCGGCTATTAAGCAGGACGTTTCGTGCGTCGTCCAAGCGAACACGCACCTCGCGTACGCGGCGGTCTTCGAGCGCTCCGGCTTCGTCGGAAAAGAGCGATTTTTTCTTGAGATACGCACCCACGCTCACGACCGAACCACTCGCAATCGTATCCGACATACCTTGACGACGAATAAGCGCCTTTTGACCCACTTGGACATCGTTCACAAATAATTCATCTACTTCGCAAAGTACCGTCGTTGCGCCTTTTGTGGCAAAATCACCAACCGATTTGCCGCTCGTAACAGCACTTCCGACGTTAGGAGCTAATTTCAAAACCGTGCCGTCCGAAGGCGCACGCAGCGTCCGGCGCTCCACTTCTGCTGCCGAAACGCGGGCATCGGCATTGAACTCCCCGACCTTGCTTTCTGCCGATTGCAAACTGGCTTGCAAGCGCTCTACTTCGCGCTGCGCGGTCTCGAAGTCAGCTTTTGCGTTGTCAGCATTTTGGCGGGTTTCCGCGCCGCTTTCAAAGATTTTCTGGATACGCTCGGACTTCTCTTTTTGGTTTTGGAGCTTGATAGTTGCAGAAGCAAGTTGAGCGCGAAGCCCCTTCACTTCTTGTGTCTGGGTGTTTGACTTTGCCTCAGATAGTGCGAGTTTTGCACTTTCCACATCATGTGCAAGCTCTAAAAGTGCTTGCCCCGATTTGACGCTTGCGCCATCTTCGACATAGATTTTTTTGACAACGCCGCTAGCATCCATGCTGAGTTCGGTAATTTCCTGCTCCGGCTCAATTCGCCCAAGAGCCACAATTTTTGAGGGCGACGTAACGCGCAGTGCGGCATTATTGCTCTCGGCAGCAAGATTTTGCGCTTGCGGTCCGTCGGCGGCTTTGGCTTCTTGCTTGCTTCCGCAGCTGGTGAGCGTAAAGGCGTTGATGACAATAATCGTACCGATGGCAAAAGGTACAATCTGACGAATAAGAGGTTTCATGGTGAGTAAAAGAATGTGATGAGTGAAAGATTTTTTGACAATTTATTTTTTCTCGATTCCAAGCTGCTTCATCAGCGCTACGGGTCCGTGTCCTTCGGGAATTTCGCCGTCGGTGCGAACGATTTTATCATTTTCAACCGAATAGACAAAGTATTCTGCGGGGAGGTCAATTTTCTTGCCCGTTGGCTCTGTGCGCGGTACCCCGACTGCTGAAGGATAATCCAGTACGCCCAAATGTGTACCGGTCAGATACACTGCAATTTTGACTTGATTATCTTTTTCCCATTCGATTTTTTCATTGAATCGGAAGTCGGGGAACGCGATTTTACGCGCTTTGTGCATATCCAGCGCATTCGGTTTTTTGATGCTGATAAAAAATGGCATTCCTTTCATTTTCATCGTGTAATCCTCAGCAAGAAGCGAATTGGCTTTATCGAAATCACCCGCCTCGGCGGCGCGGAGATGCTCTTGTACAATCTCACGTGGAGAGCGTGTATTACGAGCATCGGAGCTTGTTTTGGGAGTGTATGTACCGCAAGACATGAGCAAAACGGTGCAGAGAAGAGCAAAAAAAATTTTCATGGCTATAGAAAAAAGAGTAAAAAGTGGTGTTAATGATGTTCCAAAATGGCATCGGGGCTTACTTCTCGCGCAATACCATTTTCGACCTCAATCACGCGATGTGCATATGGACGGAGGCGCATATCGTGGGTAACAACTGCGAGCGCTCGTCCGGAGTCAGCAATTTCACGGAGTTCTTGCATCACAATTCCAACAGACTTCACGTCCAGCGCTGCGGTCGGCTCATCGCAGAGCATAAGTTTCGGCTCTGTAACGAGGGCACGTGCAATCGCAATGCGCTGCTGCTCACCGCCGGAAAGCATTCTGGGGAGAGACTTGACGCGGTGCGACATTCCGACGCGCTTGATGACCTCGTGCGCTCTTTCGCGTGCTTCCTTTTCGCCTACGCCTTGCAGACGTAGCGGGAGCATGACGTTCTGCTCCGCAGAGAGCGGCGCGACAAGGTTGAAACTTTGAAAGACAAAGCCGATATTGTCCAGCCTGAGTGCCGCCATTTCTTTGGCGTTCAGAGAATTGCTATCAATGCCGTTAATGGTAACGCTGCCCGTCGAAGGGTAAATCACACAGCCCAAAAGCGACAGAAGCGTGGTTTTACCAGAGCCGGAAGGACCGATAATCAGCAACAGCTCACCGCGATTGACGTGCATCGTCGTCGGCTCAAGTGCGGTAATTTCGGTATCGCCCGTTTTATAGACTTTCGATGCACCGTCCACATGAGCAACGACGCTGTTTTCGGAAGTAATGAGGTGAGACATAAAAGTAAAATGTGGTGTTATGAAAATAACTTACGATTGCCGGTCTGCAATAGGCGCAGAATCTGTTTTTGTCGCGCCTGCTGTCGGCGCAAATGCCGCATAATTTGGCATTTCGACTTGACGAATACCGCGAATGATAACGATGGACACCACCGTAAAGGCAATAGCCACAAAGCCAACAATGTTGTAATTGATAAGCAAGCCGTTTGCGCCTTTATGCACCAAAAAACCTGCTCCAAAGGTTGCCAGACCAGATGCCACCTGCTGCACAGCCGTTGAGATGCTCGTGAAACTTCCCCGATTTTGCGGCGTTACCGTTCCTTGAATGGTCGCCATGCCCGGAATCATGCGCCCGTTAATCGTCATAAACATCAGGCTGGAAGCCGCAAAGACAATGACCAGCGATACGCCGGCGACAAAGTTGGTGATAAGAAAAATCGGAATGATTGAAATGAGGGCAGCGATAGTGTACATAATACGCTTATCAATTTTGTCGGAAAGAATGCCGATAATGGGTGAGGTAATAACGGTACAAATACCACCAATCAAGTAGAGAAGCGGCAGTTGCGCCTCACTCAAGCCAACATTCGTAACCAAATATGGCGTAATGAAAGGCAATACCGAAAACTGCCCGATAGAAAGACAAACCACTAACAGCAAAGCGCGAACTTGGTTAGGGTCGGTAGAAATGCCCTGAATAATTTGTATCGGGTTGCGTGGTGGCGCGTGCAAGTGTGCTGTAATATTCGGTATAAATGCAGCGATAAAAAATTGCACAACCACTGCCAAGCCGCCCAAAATCAAGAACGGAGCGTGCCAATCGAAAATGTTGGCAAAATAAAGCCCGCCCGGAACGCCAAAGATTGATGCTAATGAAAACGATGCCGTTACGATTCCAAACGAGCGTCCGCGCCGTTCAACCGGAATAGCATCGGCAATAATAGCAAAGACCATCGTCCCCATAATACCACCGAAAACACCCGTAAAAACTCGTGCCGCCACTAATGCTAGGTAGCTTGGCGCAAGCCCACAGGCAATCGTACCAAGCGTAAAACCTGCAAAAGCGAAAGTAACAACGCGCTTGCGGTCAAATTTGTCAATAAAAAATGCCCCTAAAAAGCCACAAATGCCTGCCGTGAAGACATATGCAGAAACGGCAAGTCCGAATTGCTGGGTCGTGATGTCCCAAAGTTTCATCAGTTTTGGTCCTAAAGGAGCCATCACCAAAAAGTCAACCACGACGGTAAATTGTACTAATGCCAACGTCGCCAGCAGCAACATTTCTTGTCTCCCGCTTACGTGCTGCGGTGTGTGTGTTTGTCCGGTGTTCATGCTCTTATCAGTAAAAAATTAGTGAAAAAATGCTTTGATAGATTCTACAAATGGTTGGAAGCGCTCCGGCGACCATTCGCCGCTCGTCGTTGCACGAATAGTGGCGTTGGGGTCGCAGTAATACATCTGTGCGCCGCTCGAGTACCCAAACTGTGCGCCGGCACTACCGTCCCAATCGCAAAGGACGCTTGATTTGGGGAATTTTTCTTTGATTTCATTCCGCCCAAGTCCACGTGGAACAAAAAACGGCATTCCTTTGAAATAGGCAACGCGGACAATTTGGACTTTTGAGCCAAATTCCTTCGTGAATTTTTCTTCCCAGACGCGCATCAAATCTGCACCTTTGCGGTCGCCAATCATCACAATCGTGTGTTTGCCGGCAAATTTTGCCGCTTGGGGCTGTTCAAACTGGTCATCCAGCGTGAAGTCGCTCACGCGTTTCTCCGGTGCGATGTGCGTAGAAAAAAGCATCGAAGTTGCCGCAAGCACAAGCGCGAGAAGCACTGCTGAAAATGCTACGTTGGTAAAGGAAAAAGGTAGTCGTATGCTCATATTTACGTTCATACTTGGAGTGGAAAACAGTAAAAAATTGTCAAAAATGGTATTCTTTTTACTCAATCAATATTCGCTTTCAATGTTCGCTATAGCCCACAAGCCGCACTAATACTTCGTTTCTGCGTCCGACCATTTGCGTCGGCGGATTATAGTAGAGGTATTCGGCTTGGGCGTTGTGCCGAAGCCCCTGCTCGGCAAGGAGAGAATACAAGCGGTCTCTAAGGGAGTTCATCTCCGGCAAACTCGGGAAGCCTCCTGTTGTCAGGGATGCGGTAAATTGCGGCTCGGTCGTGGTGAAAGCGATAAATTGCGAGCGCGGCTGCGGCTTGGTATTCATATCGAAATCTTTGGGCATGGTAAATGCCATCTTGCCCGAAAGCCCTTGGTCGCTCGAATCCATATCCATCACAACGGGGGCGGTCATCGCAATTTTTTCGTTACGCTCATTATTGCCGAAAATATAACCACCCAATTCACGAAAGCCGCGACTACGCATGAACTCATAATCTCCTTCACGGCTCATCACGCTCACAGATGCGCGATTTGCTGGGGGATAAAAGCGAATTTCAAGATCACCTTTGCGTTCAACGAGGCGGAATTGCTGCTGTTCTGTTGTATTTGTCATTATCGTCATATAAGCTTGCCAGCCCAGAAGAAGAGCTAGTATGGTGGCGGTGAAAATAAACATAATTATTAAGTGTTTTAATGTAAACCCGTGACAACGAGCGAGTGATCGAGTGATGAACTTTTACAATACTCTTGACCAATAAACGTTCATATTTGTACTGTATTGTACAAAAAAATCATTATTTTTGTTCAATGTTGAATCACACTTGCAAATATATTCAAAAATGAACTATATTTGCAAGAAAAATAGTTCATTCATGAATTATTATTTTCTAAACAATAGCAACCATGAAATACGATCATCTCATCCAACTTTTGTCGTATTGGCAGGAATTCGAGGAAAGTGAGCATAGTCAAGATATGAAGCGCTTTTCTATCTGGCTAAGTCGGCGCACAAGCCACGCTGCGGAAGCACACATACAGGCAGTACGCACAGCAGAAGAGTTACAACCTGCACGAGAAAGGCTTTTGCGCAATTTATCGGAAGCCGCGTCAGAGCAAGAACCAAAGAATTTCAGCTTTTCCGACGAGCAGAAACGCGAAGACGTATTGCATTATTATCGCCATCTGCCGCTCAACGCTCGTATTTCGGCGCTGCTGACACGGATGCATCGCTTTGCGTCATTTTATACGAAGAAGGCATTTCACGATTTAGAAATTACCAATGTGAATGAATTTAGCATTTTGGCGTGTATTCAGGGCTTGGGAACGCCGACAAAGACGGAGGTGGCACACTTTAATCTGCTCGAAAAAACAACGGGAACCGAGATGATGAAACGCCTTATCAAGCTGGGTTTTATTGAGGAATTTGATGATGAAAACGATAAGCGCTCGAAACGGGTAAAAATCACTGCCAGAGGGAATAATATCATGGAGACGGCTGTGCAACAGCTTTGGGAGCTAAGTGAAATTGTTGTTGGGAATCTTTCGGACGATCAGAAGCACGAGCTTTCATCAATGCTGGAAGAACTCAATGATTTCCACAGTAGTATTTATTTCAATGATAGTGCACTTCCGCTTGGCGAAATTATCGCGAAAAATGTTCTTCAATCTTGAGTTCAAGCGGATGTGGGAAATACGGAGGGCAAAAAAAAACTCCTCACCGGCCCCTTAAAATGCGGATGAGGAGAGTTTGTGTGTTCAGGAGGTTTGCTATGTTTCCATAGCAATTTTCATAGAGCCTTTGGTTTCGCTTGAATGGAAGCGGTTTGCAAGGCTTTTATCTTGTCAAAAATTACAATACAAAACTGAACGGGATGCGCACTGCGCTGCTGATAGATTTTTTATTCAGCGAAGCTGGTGTGAATTGACTTTTCTTCACCGCATCGCAGGCTGCTGCAATAATCGCGTTCATGGCGATATTTTCGGAGCGCTCGGTAACAAAATTTACCGAATTGACTGCGCCATTGCTTCCGACGTACACGATAAGCTCAAACTTGCCGGAAATATTGTTTTTCATTGCGGTTGTCGGATAGCGTACCGCACGTTGTAAGGCGTTCATGTCAACGGATGCCGGAGTAAAGTTTACTTCGTTTTGCAGAAGCTCGGCGGCGCTGACAAACGATTCACTATTCTGAATCTGGGTTTGACCTTTGACAATAGCATTTTCTTGGTCTGCTGCTGCGACAGGCATTGGTGATGTCTGTGCGGTTGCTGTACCGAGAGCAAGAAGAAAACTCGCCAACGTGGTCAAAATTGTGGTTGTAAAAGAACGGGTTGTGTTGGAAATGGTAAACATCAAAACCTCAAGGGTTGTGAAACAATCGTGAATAAGTACATCACAAACATACTCTGTTATTTATGAATTTTCAATGAATTTGTCATTAACATTTAGCTCATTTTTGCCAATAGCGAAATTTCGCTTGTAATGAAATTTTAACTTGACTTGTAATGCGCATGAAATCTCAATGTCTTAGGGCGATAAAAATAAGTCGTTGAGTTTTTAATTATCTCTCCGCATTTCACTCAATTCTTTGCCGATATTACTCTTACCAAGTATTCCTTCTCGGCCTATACTTCTCACCAACGCTGTTCGCTCAATTTTTTGTATTTTGTAGTGCTGTCCTCTGCTTTTATAGTTACCTTTACACTGCGACGGCATCGCTTCTATCACGCTTCTCCCTAGTATCGCTCTCGAATTCACTATACGAAGTCACTGTCTGCTTACTTGTGAAAACTCTTTCCTCCTTTCAGTCTATTTTCAAAACTCTCGAAGACGCACCGTCGTTGAGAACACTTGCTGCACAGCTTACCGCGCAGCATGGCGAAAAAAAAACTACGCACATTACTATTAAAAACGCCGTCGGCAGCTTGAAATCTGTCGTAGCAGCTCTTGCATGGAAGCACTCTCCCAAGCACATCTTGGTTGTAGCCCCGGACGATGACAGTGCCGAAGCCGTACGCGCCGACCTTGAAACGCTCGTTGGTGCAGATTCCGTGCTGTGGTATGCCGAAAGTGACAAAAAGCTGGCATTGGATGCCGAACAATTAAACACGCAGCTTGTTGGCGTGACAGGTGCGCTCACGGAATTGGTCGCTATGGAGCGTGCCTGTATCGTCGCCCCGGCGCATGCGCTCATTTTCCCCGTACCCCAGCCCAAAGCACTTTCGCAAAATTTGCTCGAAGTACGGCGTGGCGAACCGTTGAAATTTGACGAATTTATCACAACGCTGACCACAAGCGGCTTCGACCGCAAAGATTTTGTCGAAATGCAGGGCGATGTCGCCGTGCGCGGCGGGCTGGTGGACGTGTTTGCACCCGGCATGGAGAATCCCATTCGCATTGAGTTTTTTGGCAATGAAGTGGATTCCATACGCGAATTTGACCCGCTTTCGCAGCGTAGCATCAAGGAACTTGCAACGGCAGCGCTTATCACGCACCTCTTTCATAACGACGAGCATAGCGTTAATGCAACGTTGCTGGATTATCTTCCCGTCGAAACCGTGCTTGTGGAGATTTTCCCCGAGCAAATCACTGCTGCTCTGCACGAAGCGCACAAAAAAAATCTCAAAGACGCACAAAAAGATGCTCATAGCAAGGCAAAACAGAGCAAAGACGCTCACGGTGCATTGAGAGCCAAAGGGAACAAGAATCATCAGCCCGAACCGCCGGAAGAGCCGATAGATACTGCTCTCGCTGAAGAAAATACACGTGCTTTTCTGGAGCGGCTTCAGGCATTCAACACTCTTGAAGTGAATCCTTTCAATGAAGTAGAAAATGCGATTACCTTCTCCGCAAGCACACATCCGATTCTGAACGCATCCGTCACCGCGCTAACGTCGGAAATGCGGCGCTTGGCGGCACTTGGATATACAATTTATTGCGCTTCGGACGGGCAGGAGCAGGTAAAGCGTTTGCGCGACTTGATAGAAAGCGCCTTCGAGGGGAGTCCCGATACCCCTCACGCGAAAATTGCACCATCGCTGCTCGAAAACGATCCCAATAGCGCTCACGCAAGCATTGACGATACTTCTGCGAAAACATTCCTGACGGCGATTTCGCTTGCCGAGGGCTTTATTTTGCAAGAAGCGAATATAGCGCTTTTTACCGAACATCAAGTGTTTATGCGCCGCAAGGCAAATGCTATTGCAAAAGAAAAACGCGCTCACGGTGTAAAATCGTCGAATCAAGGCATTTCACTCAAGGAATTGCAGCAACTCAGACGTGGTGATTACGTCGTCCATACCGATAAAGGCGTTGCACAGTTCGACGGCTTGGAAACTATCACGGTCGGCGGTGCGCAGCAAGAATCTGTGCGGTTGATATTTGCCGGAGGCGATAAAATGTACGTTCATTTGAACTACATCAACCGTTTGCAAAAATATTCTGCTGAAGAAAGCGCAAAACCTACGCTTACCAAACTTGGCTCCAGCGAATGGCAGCGCAAAAAAGAGCGCACTAAAAAACGCCTCAAAGACATCGCTCGCGACCTTATCACGCTCTATGCTCAACGCAAGATGCAGCGCGGCGTAGAGTTCGCACCTGATTCGCTGTGGCAAAAAGAACTTGAAGCCTCGTTCATGTACGAAGATACGCCCGACCAAGCCTCCGCCACTCGCGCCGTCAAGGACGACATGGAGTCCGCAACCCCGATGGACAGGCTCATCTGCGGTGATGTAGGCTTTGGGAAAACTGAAGTTGCTATTCGTGCTGCCTTCAAAGCGGTACAAGCCGGAAAGCAAGTCGCGGTGCTTGTTCCCACCACTATTCTTGCCGAGCAGCATCTATCCTCTTTCCGCGACCGTTTGGAGCGTTATGCGGTCAGTAACGCTTGTTTGTCACGCTTCCGTACTCCGGTGGAGCAAAAAGAGATTCTGAGGCGCGTCGAATCGGGTTCTGTGGATATTTTGATTGGTACGCATCGCATTTTGAGCAAGGACGTAAAATTCAAAGATTTGGGCTTGCTCGTGGTGGATGAAGAACACCGTTTTGGCGTGTCGGCAAAGGAAAAACTGCGGCAGATGCGGGTTTCGATAGACACCATCACGCTTACAGCCACACCGATTCCGCGCACGCTCAACTTCTCGCTCATGGGCGCACGCGACGTAAGCGTCATCAATACGCCGCCGCGCAATCGCTTGCCCGTCAAAACGGAAATCACCGTCTGGAATGATGCAAAATTGACAATGGCTCTGGAACGCGAGTTGCAGCGCGGCGGACAGATTTTTATGGTCAATGACCGCATAGGCGACCTTGATGTGCTGGCGCAGCGTTTGACCGAGCTTGTACCGAGTCTGCGGGTGGTGATTGCTCACGGGCAAATGTCACCCGAAGAGCTGGAAAACCGCATGGAACGGTTTATGGAGCGCAAAGCGGATGTACTTTTAGCAACAAAAATCATCGAATCCGGCATTGATATTCCAAACGCGAACACGATGATTATTCATAATTCCGATAATTTTGGTCTTGCCGAACTCTACCAATTACGTGGTCGCGTGGGGCGCTCCAATGCTCAAGCGTATTGCTACCTGCTGATTCCACCGCCCCAAGCACTTTCGCGCACGGCCTTGAGGCGCTTGCAAGCAATGGAAGAATTTAGCGACCTCGGAAGCGGCTTCAAACTTGCCATGCGCGACATGGAAATTCGCGGAGCAGGAAATTTGCTTGGCGCGGAGCAAAGTGGCTTTATTGACGATATTGGCTTTGAATTGTATCAAAAAATTCTTGACGAAGCCGTGCAGGAACTCAAAGAGGGCGAGTTTGCAGAAATTTTTGCCCACGAACAACGCCAGCGCGGGCGCAAACACGTCGTTACTGAACACGGCGAAGTAATGGACGACATTGATTTGCCCATCAATGACGAAATGACGGTGGAGACCGATGGCGATGCGATGCTACCCAAAACGTACATCGCAAGCGAGGTAGAGCGCTATGAACTCTACAAAAAACTCTTCCGCTCGGTGAGCATGGAAGAAACAGAAACGATTGCGAGCGAGATGCGCGACCGTTTCGGAACGCTCCCACCGGAAGCGCTGCGTCTCATGGATGCCGTCCATTTGCGTATCGCCGCGCTCCCATGCAGCTTTGCGCACGTATCGCTCAAAGTCGGCAAACTCGTGTGCGAGTTCCCGCCCGAAGACCACACGACGTTCTACACCAACGTTTTCCCCGCAATGATGCACACCGTAGCGCAAATGCGCGACGTACAAATAATTCCCAAAGGCAAAAAAGTTCTCATTCAAAGTGCGGTAGGTTCGCTAGAGAGTGCTATTTTGCTTTTGAAACGGATAGTCGAAGGGACAAAGCAGGTGATTCTGGCAGAACAAATTGCGCAGGATTCATCGAATCAAGCTGCCACAACCTTTTGACCATAACGAGCAACCTCTCACGCGAAACTATGACTCGACAATCAACATATTCGAGACTTCCACATAGCACAAATGCTTATGTCTGCGGACTTCCGAATCAAGTTGCCGACTGCAATCTGTGTGCCGAGACTCGGAAAAAGCCTTATTTGTCTCTACTCCGCCGTCTTGTATTTCTGGTGTGTACCCTTGCCGGAAGTATTATTGGGCTGACCGACACCGTACATTCACAAGAGCAATCGCCTCTGCTGCGCCTGCTACAACCCAGTAAAGGTGAGAGGCTCACGCCCGGCGGTGAGTATTTGATTTTGTGGACTGGTGTTTCATCGCTGGATACTGTGCAGCTTTCCTTTAGTATTGATTCCGGCAAGACATGGAAGCTCATTACACCAAATGCGACTGGTCTTGCCTACCGTTGGTCACCAATCCCGTTTACCGTCAGTGAATCATGCTTGATATTGGTCAATACGAAGCCCCGCGATAACAGCGTCGCCATACAATTGAGTGCGTACGGTCTCAGCTATGGCAAGGCTCGTCCGTCTCCGCGATGGCTGAATCGTTGGTCGGGATTTTCGTTTGACGGGTCAAAAATTCTCACTATTAGTTCCTTTCCCTTCGACGACTCTACGCGCCAAACATACCAAACACAAGTTTGGGACGCATCATCGGGACGACTACTTTATGCACTACCGAATTATCTCGCCGATACCACTCTGCGGTTTGCCCCGACCGGCATTACACCACGTTCAATTCAAACACAATTCAGTCCTGATAATATGCTGCTCCTCAATGTATTGAGCGATAGCACATTTGGCGTTTTCGACGCTTCTAACGGGCGCTTGCAGCGAACGATTCGCATACCGCGTGAGGGCTTTAATATTGCACTCCAAAGCGTTAGCTGGAGCACTGATGGACGAGAAATCAGTGCACGAGTTCTTGTGCGCGAACAAGGTTCGGGTGCTTCGGGAACCGTACTGTCGGATAAATTTATACGCTTTAGTTTGAGTGATTTGTCTGACCGACCTATCGGTTCGCAATTCTCCAAAATTGAATTTGACCGATGGGGTAGCACATATTTGGGACTACTCAATAATCGGCGACAGTGGCTTGCCATGAGGCGCGGGAGCGGTAGCACAGAAAATGCGTCGCCACAAGTGCAAGAAATTCTCCTTTATACGCCCGGCACAGATTCGGCACGGCGATTTGTAGCTCCCGCAAATTATTCATGGAAGCCGGAGACATTGATTGTATCCCCAAGCGACTCCGTTATGGCGCTTATGGCTATTCCCATCAATCCTCAGCAAAATCTCCCTAATCTGCTTGCCCTCGTTAATCTTTTTACGGGCGTACAGCGCACACGCATTGCGATGCGTCCTGTTTCGTGGAGTAGTGATAGTCGTAGCTTGATAGCATTCGAGGAAAGTACCAAACTAGCTCAGATATTAGATGTTGATGTTTTTGCTATTACATCAATTGTACAAAATCTTTCTGCTGCACCCTTTGAGCGCGTACTCGGCATGGGCAATATAGTAGGTGATGTGCAGAGCGGTGTCGAGCAGATTCGCTGGGATAATAATAGACGACGCTTTATTGGCTATGAAGCCTCATCCTTATCTTCTCCCACATCATTTCCTTCCAATGTGCGAACTCTCAGCTTTTGGGATGCGACCACAGGCTGTCAGACAGAACGATTTGCACTACCCAGAGTACTTGGTATGGCACAACCACTGCAGTACCCACTCAGTTCCGCCGGTAGTCTTATTGCCAATGTGAGCGAGCGACAATATATTGTCAACAATAATCTAAGCGATACCTCATTGGTCATTACCACGCAAGCACCATCTTCTTCTTGCCAAACCGCGATGTCCGATGGTTTCTGGACTATCCGCTTACCGAATGTCATTGTGACGCAGGAAACACTTACTTTTCCAACGCTTGTGTGTGAGACGACCGCTACGGCACGTTTTACAGTAACCAACCTAACGAACGCAGCCTTGATTTTGGAGTCATCTTTGCAGTCACTTTCTGGTAATTTCGGCGCACCATCTGAATTTTCCCTCGTGCAGACCACTTCACGGCTTATGCCCGCTCGTGCAGTTGAAACAGTCATTGTTCGCTATACACCACAGAAATTTGGAGATGCCTCAGCGCAAATGGTCTTTACTGACGTTATGAATAATGTCATTGCACGTACTCTTATTCTTGCCCGCAAGGACTCTCTTGCTTTTGAACCATCTGCTCCATTCATTAATCTGGGCAATGTACCGACAAAAACAATTTTGACAACAACCGTAACTATCCGCAATACAGGTAACACACCGCTTCAGTGGTCAACGGTCGCTACGCGGAGTACGCTGGGCAATGTTTTTATCACGTCTTTATTTCCCAATCCCACACCCGTTGGTGCTTCAGCGCAGGTCACTGTGCGCGTGCAACCAATTAATGAGCTTGGAATTTTTCGAGAAACCCTACCAATCTATTTTTGCGGTAGCAGCACATCCACCGCGTTTATACAAGCACGTATACTGCCGGAATTTCAGCAGATAGACACTTCGCCACTTGTGGACGGCGGTACACTGACCTGCGAGAATAGCATAGAACGACCGTTGCGTATTCAGAACACAGGCGGCAAACCGCTAACGATTACTACAATGGGTGTAATAGATGAAAATTTCACTATCGTCAATACACCAACATTACCATTCACCATTCTTCCGCTTGATTCCGTGGTTTTACGGGTTCGGCTGACTACCCAAACGAATGGCGTACGCGAATCACAGCTTATCATTCGTTCGGATGATCCCCTTCGTCAAATTGCGAATGTTACGTTGCGTGTGCAGAGGCTCGCACCAATTTACATCTGGACACCGAGTGTATTACGTTTTGAGCGCATTGACATCGGTTCGCAAGCAGACCAAACAATTGATTTTACCAACAATGCACAGAGTCCGCTTTTGTGGGAGCTACCACGTCGCCTTTCAGCAGACTTTAGTATTATTGCTGTGCAGCCGAACCCAACGCCTAATGGCTCCACATCACGAGTAATGATTCATTTCAACGGCAGTCTTGCAAGCGGTCTTGTCAGCACGACAGCGAATTTTAACTTGCGTGATATTTGCAATACCCAGACGCAATTAGGCTTAGAGGCAATTACCATCCAACCCGCGCCAAAGGTTATTGTACGCAGCACTATTTCTTTCGATACACTACTTTGTGAAACAGAACGCCTTCAGCAAGTACAGATTCTGAATGCCGGAAGGCGTGCTTTGCGTATTGATTCGGCATTTATAGAGTCAAGCATCGGTGCGGGGCGCAGTGCCGCAACCGATTTCCTCTTGCGAACAGAAAATGGGCAATCTTTTCCAACGACAATTGCAGGAGTAGATAGTAATAGTGTACCGCTTCAGCTTACCGTCATCTTTCGTCCACGAAACATGGGTTTGCGCGAAAATTGGCTTGTGCTGCACTCCAACGATACAACCACAAGCGCTAACGGCATTATACGAGTACGACTTTCCGGTGTGAGCGAAACAGCGAGTTTTTCGCTTTTCCCAACTCTACTACGCTTTCCTACCCCGGCAGATTTTCTTCCTGTACGGGACACCGTATTTATCACCAATACCGGTACAAAACCGCTTGTGTGGCAGGGGTTTCCGCGTATTCTGGATAGCCTTTTTACCATTGAACGCATAGAGCCTGCTACGACTGCACCGGGCAGCATCTCGAAGGCAGTTATTCGCTTTGCCGGTATTCGACGGGCAGAGAATGTCGTGCGTGAATTTACTCTCACCAATGCTCTTTGCAACGCCACGCAAACTATTCGCTTCGCCGCAGGCACAGCACCACAAGGCACATTGGGTTCTCTCAGCGATGTTTCCGTGCGTTTGCTCTGCGCAAATGAACGCCGCGTAATGATACCGCTAGAAAATATCGGAACGGCTGCGCTTACACTGCCCGTGCAGCCTCGTTTTCTAAACGACACGCTGCGAGAAGCCTCTATCCTCCAAGCTCCCGCGAGTATTCCGGCAGGTGTGCGCGATAGCATTACCGTTCTGCTTCGCTCACAAAGTTTGGGCACGCGTACTTTGCGACTACAAATCACAACAAACGACCCGCTCAGTCTTAACACCGAACTTCGTATCTTACTGACAAAAGATTCCAGTGCTTTACGATTTGTACCGCCCACAATAGACTTTGGTAATATCAGCGACGGAACGCCTCTCAGTCGAAGCCTTACTATCGAAAATAATGGCACGATTGAGCAGCGTATCAGTCTGCCACTTCTCGTTGGCAACCTTTCCCTAGAGTCGCTTGCACCCAATCCCATACCGGCGGGTGCGCGGGCAACGGCGACTATTCGCTTTGTACCCGTCACCAGTGCTAGTGCGAACGGACTCTTGACGGGAAGCATTTCGCTGCGTGATTCCTGCGCCCGCGAAAGCACATTCACCGTAAATGCGAGAATAACCGACGGCGAAATCGCGCTGCCGGATTCTATCAAACTTGCACCACTTGGCGAAGTAGATGTACCGATTATGCTGCGCCGCCGATCCGGCATTGCCGCCAACACAACGGCAACATTTCGATTACGGATTGCGAACACATCGCTTCTGCAAGTGCTTTCGCCTTTGCAGGCAGCGCAAGGTGTCGTTCAGAATCGCGTGGAGAATGGCGCTCGTATTCTGCGTTTTAGCCTTCCCGTTCCTTCTGTCAACGAAGCAGAACCGCTTGTAACAATGCGGCTTCGTGGGCTTTTGGGCAGTGACTCCGTGACGACGCTCACGCTCGACAGCGCTTTTGTGGGCGGTACGCCTGTGCGCGGCACACAGAGCCGTTTCCAAACGCTAGGACTGAATTATTCCGGCGGCAAACCGCGATTGTATTTTACACCGCTCATTACGCTTGTTGCCCCAAATCCCGCAACAGACAACCTTTCGGTAAAATTGTCAGCACAGGAAGCATCAAATATTGTACTACGAATCGTCAATGTTCTTGGTCAAGCAACAGAACTCTTCGCTGGCAGTATTGATGTGGGTGAGCGAGATTTTCGTTTTGACCTTTCGCAGTTGCCTACGGGTACATATTTGCTTGAGCTACGCTCCTCAAGCCTTACCAATACCACATCCTTGCCGGAACGCACTTCCACACGCATACAGATTGTGCGATAAGATTTGAAAAAGCTATGAATACTTTTCACGATAAACATGGGAATCTTGGTATTTGGAACACAGACAAGAATGTCTGTGCTACGGGAACCAGTATCTATGCGATGCTTCTGCTATTACGTCGTCTCATTCTGCTTTGCTTCGTTCTAGGCAGTCAGTACCATCTTTACGGACAAAGCAATGATGCCGCTTCCGGTAATGTCCGTCCATTTCGCTTGGGATTGTGGGGCGCTTACGGCATGAACACGCACACCGCAGATTTTCCCGAACTGAGCGGGTATCCGATTTTTTCGCCGCGAACAAGTTTTAATCAGGGTCCGGCAAATTTTCGCGCTGGTACGGGTATGGGATTGAGCTTGGGAGCGCTTTATGAAATGCCACTTGCACAAAGTCTCTCGCTCACAGCCCGTCTCAGCTATACCGCGCATGACGGCTTGCTTACGACCAGTGACAAAACACTTCTGGGCGACGCACAAGGAAATGTGATAGATGCTCTCCACGAATACCGCCTGAGTGCTCATTTGGCAAGCCTTGGTGCTGATGTGGGCGTAAAATGGACTCCTGTGGGTGGTTTGTACGTGGCGGCAGGGGTGCGAGGTGCGTGGATGCTACAAAGCACCTTTTCGCAGGAAGAACGTTTGATAGCAGCCAATACCGCCACGTCGCTCACAGGCGGCTTTGACAGGCAAACCTTTCCGCGAGTGCGCAATGAGCAAGAGGGCGCTATTCCAGCACTTGCTCCCATGCAATTCTGGGGCAACGCTTCGCTTGGCTATGAGATTCCGCTTGGTGTGATGCGGCTTGCGCCGGAGATTGGGTATATGTTGGGCTTGACAAGCCTTCTTTCCGGCGGGACGGTCTGGCGCACTGACCAGTTACGAGCGGGTATCTCTGCGCTCTTCACGTTTCAGGCACTCTCGAATGGTGTGCTGCAAATGTCGGGCGATGCTTTTGACGAAATTCTTGAGAGCCGCCCTCTGCCTCGCACCGTAAGCCCGGACACAACAATTCTTGCCAATAACTCCAAGCCTGAAAACAGCACCCGAACAAACCCACCATCAACAAGCACCGAATCAAAGAATCCGACGATAGTGACGGAGCGCTCAACCGCGTCTGCCGCACGACCAACACTGGATGTACAGACATTTGGCATTGTTCGCACGGCACAGCGAAGTAGTAAAGAGCGCGGTGAGAAAGAGCAAATGGAGGAAAAACGAGAACAAAGCGTCATTCTACCAAAGCAAGAAGTGATTGTGCGTCATAATTACTCACTTTTGCCGTATATCTTTTTTGATGGTGACCGTTCGGCAGCGATTCCGCAGCGATATGCGCGGCTTTCTACTGAAGCAACGGCACAGTTTGCTGCTGAAAAATTGCGCGTTTCGACGACGCTTACTGCCGGAGAACATCCGTATTATCACCTTCTCAACATCGTCGGGCAGCGCATGAAACGTTTTCCCGAAGCAAAATTAAATATTCTGGGAGGTATAGATGGTGCAAGCGGTGAACGTGACAATCTCCGCGTAGCGCGGCAACGGGCTTCGGCGGTGGCGATGTATTTACGCACGGTCTGGGGCATAGATTCGGCGCGGTTAGTGATGGGCGAAGCACGATTGACCGCCAAATCGGGACGTATATTCAACGAGCAAGACCGTCAAGCGGAAAACCGCCGCGTGGAGCTTTCCAGCGACACCACAGCACTGCTTGAGCCTATTCAACTCTTCGATACTGTGCAGCGAAGCGCTCCTTTGCGAGTACGCTTTCTTCCGACGTTGCGAGGTGCAAATGCTAGCACTCCTGCAATTACGTCGTGGAATCTCGCTCTTCGTCAAGAAGACCGTATAATCAAGGAATTACGCGGCGACAGCACGCTTCCTGCTACGCTGGACTGGCGAGCGGACGAACGAGAACTTGCTCTTTTGCGCATAGACAAGCCGCTCCAAATTGCGCTCACAGTACAGGAAAAATCAGGTACGAGTCTGATTGCGCCCGTGCGTTCCGTACCTGTCGCCTCGCGTATTTTCCGTGTTACCGATGAAGAATATTGCGAGAACGTACTTATCGAAAAATATAATTTGATTCTCTTCGATGCGACAAAAAGTTCGGTTGCCCAGACGCAGGCACTGACGCTGAAGGCGCTCAATGCACGGATTACGGCACGGTCAAAGGTACTGGTCGAAGGCTACATGGACAAATCGGACGACGAAGAGGCAAATAGACGGCTCTCCCGCGCACGGGCGCAGTCGGCAGCGCAATCGCTCAAGTCCTTTGTGCGCGGCGCACAGCTTGAGGTGCAGGGCTATGGTTCTCAAAAACCGCTCTACGATGAGCGTCTGCCGGAAGGGCGAATGTACTCGCGGACAGTCTTACTCACGGTCGAAACACCGCTTGGCGAGGATTGGCAAAAATAATTTGCCCTTCGCCTATAAAATTTCTTGCGTTAAAGTGTTCCCGTCGTTAGATTACGACGCTGACGCGCTTTTGCGTGTTTCCATTTGCAAATCACATTGTTTGTTATCATGTTTTAGGGATGCCACGCTATGAAACGGTTTTTTCCTACGTTACTTCTCTGTGCGTTGTTGTTCGGCGCACCGTCGCTCTTCTCACAAACCGCGCCAAACCCAAATCCGCCTGTTCGCACCGATGAAGAGGATAATAAGAAACTCTTGCCGCCCTCGGAGGTGATTAACTGGGGAATTGGGGTGTATGGTGGTGTGCGGGGGACGATAAATACTGTTTTTAATAACGAATTTCCGACATCTACACCATCAGTTTCTTTTGTTGGCTCCAATGGATTCTCGCTTGATATTATCCCACAACCCGATTTTGGGTTGACGATTTACGCACCGATGCTATTTGGTGAAAAAGTAGGATTAAATCTTGACATTGGACTTTCTACTTATTCTTTTGGTACATTGCTATGGCCTGAATTTATCTTAAACGATACATCAAAAAAAAATTACTTCAATTCAATACCTAATGCAAAGGCAGCATTAGAGAAAAAAGATACTGCTTTGTATAAAAGTGCTATTGCTCAAGAAAAAAATGCGCTATTCCAAACAAACCTCAAATTCTTAACTTTCTCCCCAATGCTAAACCTTGGTGGGTTTCTTTTAGGGGTTAATTTGGGCATTCCTTTATTTACTTCAACAATTGAAACAAGAAAATCTGAAGCATTGAAGTTGGCGCAACAAACACGCAATATTCAAACAGATAAAATTAGTCCCTTTATTTTTGAGCCAAGAATTGGTGTGCAGGTTGCATTGCTTTCTATCAAGAATGTCGGAACTTTCTATTTTAATGCAAATGCTAGCTATAGCCTTACTACACCGCTTACAAATGATGCGTTACAGCCTATAATTACCCAAATGGACTCGGCTCTTACTGGTCTAGGGTACACAAAATCCAACTTCCGATTCCCAATCGAAGACAGTAAAAGAAAACCCATTGATGATATTATCGTGAAGCCTCTTTCCATTTCTGCCGGACTGAGTTTTATCTTTAACTTCACCAATAAAGACATACAAGACGAATTTCTCCGCGAAGAGCGCAAAGCCGACAGTGTGCGCAGTCTCTCGCTTAAAGCACAAGGACAAAACGAGTATCTTCGTGATAAATCTATTGCCTTGGCTGATTCTGCCATAAACCTGATTATTGCATCCTCCAAGATTAGCGACCGTATTGCGAGAGCAGAAAAAGCTGTTATTGAAAAGCAAAAACAAGTCATTTCGACCGAGCTGACCGAAACGAAGAAAAAAGTCTTTCAAGCACTGTTGACGACTATCACGGGTACAAAAGAAGACGGCACCGAAATAGAAAACCCAACGCTCCGCGTGGAACAATTTGCCGCTACATCGCAGCGTACCTTGCTTCCCGTCATCTTTTTTGACCAAGGCTCTGCGATGCCGTCCTCACGGTATCGCCGGATTCAAAGCACCGAGCGCGAGGCGTACAAACTGCCTTCCGATGCGAATGCCAGCCCGACCAATATGTATGCGCACGTGCTCAATATCATCGGAAAACGCATGGCTACGTCGTCCGCAAAAATTACTATCACGGGACAACAAACCCGCGATGAAGCCGATACGAAACTTGCCGAAAAACGTGCTGAAGCAATCGCCGTCTATCTTCAAGACGTATGGAAAATTCCCGTAGCGCGACTTGTTCGCACCGCCAAGCCTCCTGAAGCAAGTAACCAAGCGGACAAGCGCAGTGTGAGCTTCACAAGCGACAATGCCGAAACACTTGCGCCGCTTACGATTGAATACACCACGCGTCTTGCTTCGCCGCCCGTGCTGAATATCGGCATGGAAATCAATACCGGTGCGGGACTGAAGCAGTGGGAACTCGAAATGCAGCAAATCGTGAACAATCAGCCCACAACGCTCAAAGAAGCACGTGGCGGGGAGCCGTACCCGAAGCGCTACGAATGGCGTTTGAACGACGAACCGGCAACGATTCCGCAATCGAACGACCCACTCAGCATCCGCATCGGTGCGTATGACATCAACAACGCTGCCGCTCCCGACGCGGCGCTCAAATCCATCAAAGTAGAGCAGGTTTCTCTTGCCGACAAACGCAAGAATAATGCACCCGACAAAACAGTGAATCTCTACGAAGCACTCTTTGGCGCGTCTCTCAGCGAAATGGATGCTTCATCGAAAGCGGCATTTGAGGCTGCGAAGCGTGCTATTACGCCGCAGTCCCGCGTGAGCATCACGGTCTTTGGTGGTAATGCTAATGTCAATGCCCGTGCCGTTGCTGAGGCACTTCGTCTCGATGCTCGCACTGCCGTCTTACGCGATGCCGGAACGCCGCTTCTGAGCAATACGCAGCAACCCGAAGCGCAGGCATACAACCGCATGGTGCGCATTCGCGTGGAATCTCCCGTGAAATAATGTTCCAACGAAACAGCAATGCCGTCAAGCGGAGAAATACTCACGTTTGACGGCATTTTTTTGTAGCTATCCGTTGACACGGATTAAAGATGATTACGCCGATTGCACGGATTTTTTCTTGCACAGATTTCTTCAAAAGCGTTATAGCACCACGCCGCCATCCACACTCAAAACCGTGCCCGTGATAAATGCTGCTTCTTCCGACGCTAAAAACAAGTACGCATTTGCAATGTCATCCGCCGAACCCAAGCGCCCAAGCGGTGTTTTGGCACGGATGCCGTCCAGAACCTTTTCCGGTACTGTTTCCAGCATATCCGTCGCAATAAAGCCCGGCGCGACGGCATTAACCGTGATGCCCTTTTTACCCAATTCCTTTGCCCACACTTGCGTCATGCCGATAAGCCCCGCCTTTGCTGCCACATAATTGGTCTGCCCGAAGTTGCCGTACAAGCCCACAACCGACGAGGCGTTCAGAATCCGCCCGTAGCCACGTTCCGCCATGTACTGCGACACGGCTTGTGCGCAATTAAACACGCCCGTCAAATTAATGTCAATTACTTGCTGCCACTGCTCGGGTGTCATTTTGGCAAGCGTCGCATCGCGCGTAATTCCGGCGTTATTGACCAGAATATCAATCTGTCCGTACTTCTCGAAAGTGGCTTTTGATGCGGCTTGCGTGTCGGCATGGCTCGCCACGTTGACGCGCTGAAATTCTGCCGTGAATCCTTTTTGCGTCAGTTTTTCGACAGCCAGTGCGCCTTTGTCGGCATTGACATCCCAAAGAATGACGGTTGCGCCTTCTTCGGCAAAGCGTTCTGCGGTGCGGAAGCCGATTCCTTGCGCTCCGCCGGTGATGATAGCGATTCTCTTGTCAAGTCGTTTCGTCATGGTATTATTTTGATTGTAAAAGATGGTGGAAATGTTTGTTGAACTCGCTTGGATTCTCAAGGTGCGGGACGTGAGCGGTGTTTTCTATTACGACTTCGCGGTATTGTCCGCCGCCTTGTTTGTATTTTTCCAGTACCACCCGTGTTTGGTCAAGCATCGGCTGTTGCGGATAAATGTCCTTGCCCGGATACTTCGGCACAAAACCTCGCACACCGAGCGTGGCAATATCGGAAGCGGCTGTGTTGGAAACAAGCATATCGTTTGCACCGCGCACCCACAGCACCGATACTTTCTTCGCTGCTAGCCAAATTTTTGACACATCGCCTGCGTATTGTGGCGACAGCCCGTTGACAACACCCCATTTGCCGGGTGCAAATCCAGGCCAGTTTTGGCTTGGCGTAATGTCGTCCGGGGTTGCTTCTGCGCCTTGATGAACGCTCATCATGGAAGAAAGCAATGCTTCTTCGTTGGCAGGAATAAATGGCGGCTTCACAATCACACTGCGAATAGCTGAGCGGGGGGTAAAAGGCGAAGACGTGGTGCGGTCTCCGTCGCGTATTGCTTTGAGCAGTAGTTTATTTGCCAAGCCTGCGCCCGTTCCGGCAAAATCTGCAAAGCATGGTGTTCCCGCGGTATCTTTCGTACCGCCAAAGCCGTAAGGCGAGCCGGGCGCAATCAGCGTTACCGACAAAAGCCGCTCCGGTGCTTGCATCATCAGCCGCCAAACGACCGAACCACCGAGCGAATTACCCACGACATGAAATTTCGTCACCTTCAGTGCGTCCATCAGTGCTAATGCGTCATCCGCTAAATCGCCCATACCCCGCGTAGCATCTACTTTCTTGGCAGTGTCCGCATCGCCAAAGCCGCGCTGGTCGGGTGCAACGCCGCGAAAACCCTTCGGAAGCGCAAGCATCGTTTCTTCCCACCACGTCGCCGAGCAGAGATTTCCATGTAGAAACAGCACGGGTACGCCATTTTCTGTGCCAGAAAAAAGAACCCGCGTGGTAATGCGGCTTGTGGTAACAGTTTTCGCTGTGATGCCTTTCAACACAGGGATTTCCTGCTTTTGAGCGAACATCACCGTCACGCCAATGATACCCAATGTGGCAATGCAGAGCGTTTCGCGGAGAAGCGACGAAAGTAGTGATTCAAGCTGTGTCATGGTGTTTGGGGAGTAAAAATGGTGATGACTTCGGAGTGCAAACACAAGTTTGCACCATAGCCAATTATCGAATATTATCTTCTTGTTGCGAACTTGCGTTCGCACTCCAATTCATGTCGTCAAAAATTTCGTCATTCCTGTGCGGGCTTCGTCCGTTAGAATCTGACGTACAAAGCGCGAACGCTCTTCTTCGAGCGCGGAGGCAGTATCATCAATCCCACGCCAAAGAAGTCGTTTTGCCTCAGCAACGCCGCCCGCCTCTTTTCCGGCAATTCTTTCAGCCAAAAGTAATGCCTCTTCTTCAAGTTTGGTGCGAGGAACAATGCGGTTTGCAAGCCCGAATGAGACGGCATCTTCTGCTGTGAGCGTGTTATCGGTCAAGAGCAGTTCCGCTGCCCGCTTTGTACCGATGGCAAGGGCAAGAAGCGTTCCCCAACCGCCGTCAGGACTAAAGCCGACTGTCGCGTAGTAGGGAGTAAAGGTGGCTTCGGGTGAGATGAGTACCATATCAGAAGCCAAAACAAGTCCGAGTGAACCACCCGTCACGATACCCTGAACGCAGGTAATGACAGGAACAGGAAGGCGCATGATAGCAAGCATCACATCGTTCAGCAAACCAACAAGTTCTTGTGCGTACCGCTCAAGATTTTCCGGTGTGTCTGCGTGGTTCATAAAACCTTGCACGTCGCCGCCAGTAGAAAATGAGCGTCCATTTGCTTTGAGGATAACCGCACGAGCGCTTGCATCGTGAGCAATGTTAGATAATACTTCCAAGAATTCACGGAGAAATTCAGGAATCAAGCTGTTATGCCGTTCGGGACGATTCAGCGTTATGATTGTTGTTGTGCCGTGTTGTTCTGTAAGAATAAGCGCCATTATGTTTTTTGCCTACTGATTGGTTGATACCTCAACATCCTTCGCCAGCACAAGCGCCTCGCCGTCAGCAATAATGCGGTCTTCTACGCGGCAGAGCGTTCGGAGATTGACAAGTGCTTTGCCGCCGCGAATCCGCACAATTTCGACACTTGCCGTGATTTCTTCGCCCACGCGGGCGGTGTCAAAAAGCATATAGCGTTGCTTGAGGTAGTTCGTACCTTTGCCCGGGAGCGTCATGCCGAGCAGCGCAGAAATCATGCCTGCCGGAAGTGGTGGCGCGATGCGTTGTGCGCCCAAGATGTGCTGCGTGTCCAATTCGTCCGGCAATCCTGCAAGTTGCCTATATTCTGCAATGTCGCTTGCTGTGAAGATGCGCCGCACAGAGGCTCGTTGCCCAACGGCGAGATGCTTGTACGTCTCGGTATCTTCGCCAGTATGTGCTTTTATCTCACTTGTTGTATTTTCCATCTTTGCACGTGGCATTTCTGCGGAAACAAGTTCCGTTTGGCTTTCGCAGACGCACGTGCCGTCCTTTTTTGTGAGAACGATTGCGACAGAACGTCCGTCGTTGATTGTGTCTGGGGGAAACACCGTGAACGTAATTTCCTCGCCCGTAAAGGTCGGGTTGGGAAACATCAGTTCTTGTTTTATGGGACGGAGGTTTGGAAATTGTCTGCTCAAGAGCGCGTCAATAGCGGTGTAGAGCAACATCCCATGACTAACAGTTCGCCCGAATCGTGTCCGTGCAGAAAATTCCGGGCTGACGTGAATAGGATTGCCGTCGCCACTCAGAGCGCCAAAGCGGTTGAAGTCTTCTTGCGAAAATGTTCGCGTGAAAACGTTGTTGTTATCCGTATTTGTTACCAAACCACTATTTGCCATACAGCGCACGTAATTCAGGTTTGACAACTTTGCCCGACGCATTGCGTGGCAGTGACTCCATAAAAATGACTGTTTTGGGCACTTTGAACTTTGCCAAACGCTCGGCGCAAAAGGCGACAATTGCTGCTTCCGTCGGCGTATGCCCGGGCTTAGGCACGACAACTGCTTTGCCGACTTCGCCCCATTTTTTGTCAGGAACACCAATAACGGCGGCTTCGGCAATATCCGGGCAAGCGTACAGCACATTTTCTATTTCTGCCGGATAGACGTTTTCGCCGCCCGAAATGTACATATCTTTTGCGCGGTCAATGATGTAGTAGTAGCCGTCCTCGTCCTCGCGGGCAATATCGCCGGAGCGCAGCCAGCCGTCACTCGTGAAGGCGGCTTTGGTGGCTTCGGGCATATTCCAGTAGCCGGGCGTAATGCCGGGACCGCGCATCATCAGTTCGCCCGCTTCGCCTCGCTTCACATCTATGCCGTCGGCATCAACGATGCGGGTTTGCACGTAGAGTTGCGGTTTTCCGACCGAGCCAATTTTTGTAACAGCATTTTTTTCATCAATCAGAAAGCATGTGGGACCTGTTTCGGTCATACCCATTCCCTGCCGAATCACGATGCCCCGCGAGGCATACATTTCCAAAAGCGGTACGGGCATTGGCGCTCCACCACAGCTCCACGAGCGCATTTGGGCAAATTCGGTCTTCTCAAAATCGGGATGCTGGCTCAAAAACAAATAGACCGCCGGAACACCGAAGAACATCGTTGCCCGCTCTGCCAGCAAACGGAATGTTTCCGACGGCTCGAATGAACGCTGAATCATCGCCGTGCCGCCCGCATGGAGTGTGGGATTGGTGAAGAGGTTCAGTCCGCCCGCGTGAAATTGCGGTAAGAGATTAAGCGTTGTGTCGCGCGAAGTCAAATCGGTCGCAAAGCCGATATTGAGCGCGTTGACAACGGTTGTGCCGTAGGTTTGCAATACGCCTTTGGGTTTGCCGGTCGTGCCGGAGGTATAAAGCAAATACCACAATTCCGAAAAATCACGCTCCGGCATTACCACAATCTGCCCAGAAGCGCTTGCCAGTGCTTGTTCGTAGTCAAAATGTCCGTCGGGAAGTTCGGGTGAGCGAAAACCAATAAAGTGCTTATCTTGCACCGTAAGATGCTGTGCGGCGTTCAAGCAATAATCATCATAAAAAAGTGCGTTTGGGGTGCAATCGTCAAGAATAGATTGCGATTCCGCCACCGAAAGCCGCCAGTTAAGCGGAACCATCACCAAGCCCGCTTTGGCTGAGGCGTAGAGAATTTCGATACATTCCGTACAGTTTTGGCAGAGCACCGCCACGCGGTCGCCTTTGCTCAGGCGCAATTCACGAGTGAGAAATTCCGCCAAGCGGCTTGAACGCTCATTCACTTGCGGGTAGGTATATTCACGCGCTGTTGCCGTATCCACAAGGGCGACGGTGTCCGGCGAAAGCTCGGTGCGCTTTTGGAGAAGATCGAAGGCGTACATGAAATCTGTCTCTTGAAAAATACCCTAAAAAAATGGGGCGGAACCTGAAAGTACCCGCCCCTCGCGTTATATCGCAATCTATCAATAAAATGCCGGAATATCAAAACGAGCTTCACCCAAAATAAAACGTGGTATAGAAGGCGAAGCAACCATCTCGCGCTGTACGGTATCAAGCAAATTTGTCACCGAGAGCGAAACCGTGAGGTTGCTGAGGATTTTGTAGCCCGCGCTGATGTCAATGCTTGTGAAGCCGCCAAGCGGACCGCGATTGAAGAGGAAGTTCCCCAGTGCAAGCGGGCGAGCATTTTGGCTGAATGTGCCTGCGAAGTGAACGCCGGAAACGAAGTCGTACTGTGCCACGTAGCGTGCCGAAAGCGATGCGAAGAATCTTCCGTCGAAAAGGTCTTTTGCACCCAGAATGACCGACAGTTTGTGCGGAGCAGTATTAACGGCGATTTCATTCGGCGTGACGCGCCCGTCGCGGTTTACGTCGAAGACAAGTTTGCCCGTCGCATCGCGGCGAGTGGAATCGTAGTTCGGATTGAAGAACGAATAGTTTGCCGAAATGGTGAAGTTATCGGTGAGCGCATAGCTTACGCCGACATCAAGACCGAAAGCATCAATCTGACCGAAGTTCACATACGTCTGAATATACTGCGGTTGAATCGGGGTAGAGCCAATTTTAACAACGCGGGTATTTGATGCAAAAGTGGAAGCGTAGGTCGGGATAGCAGGACTGATGAAGTCTTTAGAGTTTTGGTAATATGCCGAAATGTCAATAAAGAGTTTGTCCACCGGAGCGCCTTTGTAGCCAATTTCGTAGGTATCTACTTGCTCAGGGCGGAGTTTGTCGAACACCTGACCATTTTCCAGCGTGAAGCCTTCGGAATTGCCGACGATGCTTAATGTGGATTGTTGACCTTGACCACCGGGTATATTGACAAGAGCCGCCGGAACGAAAATAAAGAGATTGAGCGGTGTTGGCGTAACGTAGCCGCGACCATATGTTGCGCGAAATGCGCCGCCTGCACCTTTGAAAATAATGCCTGCTTTGGGTGCGAAGAGCGTCCCAAAAATAGCGTGATTATCAACACGCGCAGCAGCTGTGACGCGGATTTCGGAAATCGGATCCCAGTCCAGTTGCACAGCGCCACCAATTTGGCTAATCGGAGCAATGCTGATGTAACCTTCAGAAAGCATACGTCCCGAACCAAGCGTGGTTGTGCCGTCTCCACGGAAGGCTACGTTATCACCCAAGTACGTGCCGTTGCTTTTGGGTGATTCCAGTTGATAGTTCACGCCGAGAACGTATTTCAGATTGTCGCCAATGCTATTGTTGTACTGAATTTCTGCATTGAGGCGCGTCGAGAGTTCGGCAAATTTGGAAGCCTGAATTGCTTCTCCGGCGGTAATTTTACCTGTTGTTACCTTCGTGACCAAATCTGCGTTGCGGAGCGGTCCGAAGAGCGTCGGCACCGGAACGATGTTGCCGTTCATAATGTTGGTCACGTTCTGAAGCGGGAAGGTATTACCCGAATTGTTCATCGTGTTATAGACTTGAGCAAAGAGTCGAGGGGAAGCAAATTTTGCCTGAATGTAGGAGAATTGCCAATCGTTAATGTAGTTGCGTCCGGCATTGGTGGGACCAGCGCCACGATTGGTACTTTGACCATATGACAAAATCAGGTCAGGGCGACCACCGAAGAAGTCCGATTCAAACGGCATATTCCAATAAAGCGAACCTTCAAAGCGCACGTGGCGCACTTCCAGCACGTCCACGGTGTTATCACCACGACCGTCTGCGGTGAAGCCGGCTTTGCTCACTTTGGGGTTTGCGGGATTGAAGTGCGGAATCGAACCGCCATTGGCTGCTGTTTGATAGACGGTATCGGTAAAATCCCAATCGCGGGCGGTCATATATTCAAACGTTGCTTTCCACGCAAAGTCGCCCGCAGCGCCCGCATGACGGATGCGACCGGAGAAGTAATTTTGTTGCCCGTAATTAACGGCAATTGTTGTGCCTTGCGAGTTGCGTGGGTCTTTGCTAACGATATTGACCGTGCCGTTGTGCGCATTTGGACCATACAATGCCGACGAAGGACCCAGAATCATTTCCATTGTCTGAATATCTTCTTTGATATTCGTGTTCAGGTTGCCGATAGCAAGCCCTGTGCCGGGCAAAAGCGAAAAGCGTCCGTCGCTGACGACCATCATGCGAGAATTGAAAGCACTATTGAAACCGCGAGCATTGATGCCGATGCCGTCAATACCGGAGCGAACAAAATCAACACCTTTCAATGTTGCAAACGCCTGTCCGACGGCTGCAAGCGGCTGTCGCTCAAGCTCTTGTGCGCTTACTGATTGAATAGATGCCGGAGCGTCTGTCACTTTCTCTGCCCGCCGCGATGCACCAAGGACGATAATATCTTGCGTGGAGATAGCGCCGATTGCCATTTCTACATCCACCGTTTGCGGTGCGTCACCGGCGGTAATGGTTTGCTCCAGTGTTTTGTAGCCGATGTAGGTAAACGTGAGTTTGTATGTGCCTGCGGGAACACCTTTGACGGCGTAATTCCCTTGGGCATCCGATTGAGCGCCGTAGCGCGTGTCTTTGATTGCCACGCGCACACCGGGCATGGCTTTTTTCGATTCTTTGTCCGTTATTTTGCCGGTAATTTGAGCAAATCCGGCTACAGAACTCAGCACCAAAGCGGTGCAAAAAAGTAGAATATATCGTACCATAACAACCATCCCGAACAATGTAATAATGTAAAAGAGTTATTTAATGCGCATTGATAGAACACACAACGAATAGAAATGAACAGCCAACTGACGAACACACAACAGCGCTTTATTGCTACCTTGAATTTATTCTTCCTGCCAAAAGTTATTGTTTTGCTGAAGCTGCCTGAAGCGAACGACTGGCGGCAAAAAGCAGTAATGCCGCCACAAGGCAGGCAACGGGGCATATCAGCAAGCCATAGACCATCGCAGAGGGATTCTGTGCCACTCCGACCATATCATTCAAACGTCCGATAATTGGCGGTCCGAAGCCATAACCGATAATGTTTACCGTAAAGAAATACACACCCACACCAAGCCCACGCAGGCGAGGACCAACGATGTCATGCACATCCGCAGCCCCCGGACCAAGCCAGACCAGCCCCATTCCGGCGAGGAAAAAGTAGCAAACAATCATCACCGAAAGCGTACCTGACCACAAAAACGTACTCCATAGCACCGCACAGAAAAGTGCTGCGAGTGCAGTGAAAATCATCCGCCCGCCCGGAAAACGAGCGCGGAAGCGGTCAGCAATAACACCACCGAAAGCAGTCGCCAAGCCGCCCGCAAGAAGCATGGATGTTCCCGACATCATGCCGATGGACGTAAGCGACATCCCGTAAGCGCGATTCAAAAAGGTCGGAACCCAAATACTCAAACTATTGGTCGCCACAGCAAAAAACGCATAGCCAATGTGGTGCAGATAAAGTGTTTTATTGGAGACCAAGCGCCGCCAGCCGCCATCATCTGTATCTGAACTTGTTTCCTGCGTTTTTAATTCTTGTACGCCTCGCTCCGGCTCTTTGATAAACAGAACAAGAATTGCCAGCGCGACACCCGGAAAACCTAACAAATAGAACGCCCAGCGCCACGAGAGCGTTTCAGCAATAGCGCCGCCCAGAAAGAACGCAGCCGCAGCGCCAAGCGGAATACCTGCTGAATAGAGTGATTGCGCGGTCGCTCGCTTGGAAAGAGGAAAGTAGTCGCTCAAAAGCGACATTGCCGCCGGGCCAAGCGTTGCCTCGCCTACGCCCACCATCACGCGGCAGAAAAAGATTGTCCAAAAATCACCCGCAAAGCCCGTTAAACCGGAAAAAATGCTCCATACCGCCAAGCCGCCCGCAATCAGATATTTGCGCGTAACTCTGTCGGCAAGTCGCCCGAAGGGGATGCCCAAGAGCGTGTAAAAAATCACAAATGAGGTTGTACCCAAGAGCGCAAGCTGGAAATCTGTCAGCACCATTTCGCGCTTGATAGGTGGAAAAAGAATATAGATGAGCGTACGGTCAAGAAAATTGAGCGTATAGACCAATGATAGCAAGCCAAGCACCATCCAAGCATAGATTGGTACACGTTCGCGGTGGGAAGCGGATAGTTCGGCGGAGGTAGGTATGGTTTGCATAATGACGTGTTCCTTAAAAACGGAAAATGGAACTTGCAAATGCCAAACCGCCGCCCGAACCCATAAAGACTAGTTCGTCGCCGTGCTTGATTTTTCCTTGTTGCATCGCATCGTCGAGCGCCATGCCGATACATGCCGAACCTGTGTAACCATACTTATCCATGACGTTATGCGAAGCCGTCTCCGGTACGCCAAGGCGCTCCAAGGTGTCACGGATGCTATTGATATTGATTTGCGTAAAGAAGTAGTGACGGGCATCGGTAGGCAAAATGCCGGCACGTTTGCTGACGGTCTCAATCATTTCCGTCCAAATCTCAGGATTGAGTTCGCGAGGAAATTTTTTGACAAATTTCAGAAGATGGTCTTTGTGTGTCACCGTTTCCGGCGTGGAAGGCTGATGCGCTGCGCCCCCATAAATCCCCATCCAGTCGTAGTATTGTCCTTGAGTGCGAAGTTCAGAGGCAAGGTAGCCTTTGGTCGGCTTTGCATCATCCGTCATTTTCTCGGCAGAAAGCAGCGCTGCACCTGCTCCGTCGGCAAAGAGCGTCACGGTCTTTTTATCAGTCTTGTCGAGGTATTTGCTCATGGCATACGCCCCAATCACGAGTACATTTTGGTAGCGTTCGTCGGCACGAATAAACTTTGTGGCAATGTCCATACCCGTCACGAAGCCTGCGCAGGCGGTGTTCACATCGAATGTTCCGGCACGAGTAGCTCCTAAACGGTATTGAACAACCGAAGCCGTGGATGGCGAAACAAATTCGGGCGTATCGGTGGCGATAATAAGCAAATCAAGTTGCTCCGGCTTCAGTCCTGCATTTTGGAGGGTACTCTTTGCCGCTTCTATGCACAAATCAGCCGTAGATTCGTTCTCCGCGCACCATCGGCGTTCGCGTATAGTGAGGTTTTCCCTCAGCCATGTATCCACGTCTTCGCCGAGGAGTTCGTTGAAATAACTATTGGGAATGACACGCTGAGGTGCGTATGAGCCAGTTGCTCGAATGGTAGCATTATTCATAATTTTTCCTTGTACAACACACAATTTTTCACATAGTTTCTAAACGGCTACATGACAGATGAGAGGGAGAAATCAATTACGCAAACATTTGAATCGTTTGAAAATTTTCAAATAGTTGCAAGCGCACACGATTTCAAATGATAATCCCAACACACTTCGGCAAAATAGGAGAAGTTTTGCTTAATGTCAAGAAAATTCTGCGTATCGTATCAAACATTTGAAAATTTTCAAACGTAAAATCACCTCATATTTGCACAAGCCCATTGCAGACCGCATAAAACCTTTGCTTTGGCGCAAATGCTATTAACCTTTACTGACGACGTGAAAGTCGGTAGTCACTGCGAATTATTCGTCGTCGTCTTCTCCGTCGGGATTATTTGTGTCCGGCTCGCGCATGATGTAGCCTACGCCGCGCACACTACGAATCATCTTTGCTACGACTTCGTCGCCGATTTTACCGCGCAGACGCTTGACATAGACATCAATAATGTTCGATTCGGTATCGAAGCTGTACGACCACACGTGTTGCTGAATGAGGCTCCGGCTCAGAACGCGCCCTTTATTGCGCATCAGATATTCCAGAAGAGAATACTCCTTGGTCGTTAACTCAAATTCTTTTCCACTCCGCATTGCTCGGTGCGTCACGGTGTCCAGTGAAAGTTCGCCACAGGTCAGAACGGTTGATTTTTCAGAACTGGTGCGGCGGAGCAGTGACCGCACACGGGCGGCAAGTTCCTCGAAATGGAAAGGCTTGGTGAGGTAATCGTCCGCACCGAGGTCTAAACCCTGCACACGGTCTTGCGTTGTGGCGCGTGCGGTGAGCATCAGCACGGGCGTAACGCTACCGGAGGCTCGCAAATCTCGTATCACGCTCATACCATCTCTTTTGGGGAGCATCACGTCCAAAATTATCACATCGTAATGCTTCTCCATTGCCATTTCTAAGCCGTTTTCGCCGTCATGGGCGACATCTACGGCGTACATCTCTTCGCTCAGTCCATTGCGGATAAAGCTGGCAACTTTTTTTTCGTCTTCAATAACAAGAATTCTCATAACAGCTCTCTTTGAAGGTGGCTTGCCCGAAATGCGCAAAGGCTCAATATCTTAAAACGCTAAGATTTGCGCAACAAAAAAGCAACCTCCACAAAAAAAATGAAGATTGCTTGGTGTGCTTCTTACGTGCCCACACAAAGGTTAATCGTTGATAGCAACTTGCGGCAAGGCGGTCTTCACTCTTGTCAACTCGCTTGTCAGGAATTGATTCTGCGATACGTCCAGCACCTTGAGTTGCTTGAGCGAAGCAATTTCCACGGGCAATTTTTTCAAGCCATTGGTAGAAAGATTCAGCTTTTGCAGCTTCGGCAATTTTGCAATTTCCGACGGAATTTTTTCGATACCATTGCTACTCAAATTCAGGCTTTGCAGATTGGGAAATTGAAAAATTTCCATCGGAAACTCTGCAAGTCCGCTATGGCTCAAGTCCAGCCGATATACCTTCGATGGATCTTTGAGTGCCTCTTCCAAAGAGGTGAACTCTTTTTGCTTGGAGAGCGCCGCATCGTCCAGTAACGATGCTTCTTGTGCAACCGCAACATTGCCAAAAGCGAAATTCACGCATATTACCAGCGCGAAAAGTACGCCTAACGGCGCATAGAACCAGCGTTTCATAGTAAAACCTCCGTATTCCCGCAAGATGGGGATACAATGTAATGAATGATTCGAGAAAAAGAATTGTTCAAGAGAAAACACACAACGTGCAGCAATCTGCGCACAAGCAGAAACACACAAAGTAGAATAAAAAATTCGTAGATTGCTTCAGCGAAACCGTAGCAAATACTTCTATCATGCTTCGCGTATAAGATACAAAATTTTTTTGCTTTTTGTTCACATTGTGTAAATAATGTGATTTTTTTGTTGCCTAACACTATGAATTACATGATTGAACGCTGGTCGCCCTCAAGCCTAAAGCCTCACGAATGGGATGAATTCGTGCTTGCTGCCGACAACGGCACGATATTCCACGAGCGTATTTTTTTGAACTATCATCCCGCCGAAAGGTTTATTGACCACTCGCTCGTCATTCGTTCCAAAGCCGCTCCGCAAGCACTCTTGCCTGCCGTTGAGTGGACGATTGACAAGGACAAAACACTCTATTCCCACAGAGGTGCATCGTATGGCGGTTTTGTGTATAAGGATGCAGGGCTGGAGCAGACTATCGGTTGGGTGCAAGCGTTGAAGCGCTACGCACAGGAGACAGGTTTTACGCGGGTGCTGATGACGCTTCCGCCTATCGTTTATGCACAGCATCCTACGAACTACTGTGAATTTGCGCTTTTGGGCGAAGGCTTTCGCTACCAAAAGCGTGAATTGACGGCTGTTGTGAAGATTCCCCATCAGGAAGAAGATATTTTCGCCATGTTCAAGCAAGAAGCTCGCACCGCCACGCGCAAAGCAGAGAAGCAGAGCGTGAGCGTCCGCATCACCAACGATTACGCTGCATACTACGAAATTTTGTCCCACAACCTAATGATGCGGCACGGCGTAACGCCCACACACACGCTTGCCGAACTGGAATATCTCGCTGCGACGTTTCCAAACCGTATCCGACTTCACGCCGCCTACCTCGAAGGGCGCATGATAGCTGGTGTGGTGAACTTTCTTGCGAACGCTCGCACGATGCTGGGTTTTTACATCAGCGACAATAAAGAATTTCAGGAATATCGCGCATTAAATTTGCTTTTCTACGACATCTTCCGCGAGTGCTCACGAAACGGCATAGAATGGTATGATTTCGGCACATTCACGCTGAATATGCAACCCAATTTCGGCTTGGGAAAATTCAAGGAGACTTTCGGCGCACGGGGAATCTTTCGGGATACGATGGAAATTTGGTTGTAAGAAAAAGCTGTCCGTTGCTCCACTTCTTCCGTGAGCGACGTTGTATAACGCTCGTACAGCTCAAACTGAGTCGTCCTAAAAAGGTTGGCATCACTAAAAAAATGGGTGGTGTTCAAACGATGTTGATACTACGCTTGATAAACAAGGCTGCATACTGTCTTGCTGTATTCATCAACTCACAAGGAACACTACCAAAAAATGCTCTACCTACGACATCTACACACTCCCCTTGTAACGAAGCTGTCACTTTCAATGTTCTTTGCTTTTATGCTCACATAAGCACATTTATTGCAAAAAGTATTGCAAAAAAGCGCTTCGGAACTCTTTTGTTGCGGTTTTTTGTTGTAGGTTCAAAAGGATTTTCCAAATTTGTCATGGAATGAATTCGTACTCTATTTCTTTTTGTTCCATATTCTTCTCGCTTCCTTTCTCACTCCACCACCCATGAATACTCGCATTATATTTCACGCTTGTTTGGCTTTCTTTCTTATCAGCCTTAGTCTTCTACCCTTTGAAAGCCTTGCTCAAAGCACCTCGGCACCGGCTCGCTCCAGCCGTGGGCGTGATTTCTACATGACCTTCATGCCGAATGTTCACGATAACAGACAAGGAGGCATCACTGACACACTCTATCTGTACATTACATCCGATGTGGCAACAAGCGGTGTAATTCGCTATCGTAATCGCAACCGTCAGGTTTTCTCGCAGCCATTCAGTATCACTAACCCGAATCAAGTTTATATTCATCGCATCTACTACCGCGACGTTGAATTGCAAGGATATTTTTCGGGAAGCGGCGATGTCATTACCTTTGCCAACTCCCAGTCAGAGCGCGTTGCACCACAGTATGTGCGCGTAACAGCCAATGACGATGTGACGGTTTATGGCTTAAACCAAGCCTATTTTACCAGTGATGCGTTTTTAGCATTACCTGTATCGGCGTTGGGGACGGAGTACCTCGTCATGGCATACAAAAGCGACGCTCGCGGGCAGAATTTTACCACGAGTGACCGCGACGAAACCTCTACGCCTTCTGAATTTGCTATCGTCGCCACGCAAGATGCAACCGATGTTGTCATTCGCCCCACCGACCCCGTGCTTTTTGGCGGAACAATTGCTACGCTACGTGTTCGATTGAATGAAGGTGAATCATATCTTGTGCAGGCAGATCCTCGCACACGCGAAGGCTTGGCAGATTTGACAGGTTCACGAATTATTGCTACAAAGCCCATCTCTGTTTTCGGCGGACACCAGCGTACCGCTTTACCGGTAGAGTTCAAGCCCAGTCTCGCCTCACGCGATCACCTTGTCGAGCAGATGCCGGGTCTGGAAACCTGGGGCAAGCGAGCTTTTATCACGCCTTTGCAACGCAGTAGCAACGAAATTGAACTCGGTACAAATCTCTACCGCGTCCTTGCCGCTTACGACACCACGCGGGTATTTCTGAACGGACAACCACTTGCAACGCTCAATGCGGGGCGGTATTACGAAGGACAACTGACCGCGTCAGGCGTTATTACCGCAAGCGATGTTATACTCGTCGCACAATTCAAAAAGACCTCCGGCGGCGGCAATCTCAACGGCGACCCCTTCATGCTCCTTGTCCCAACGGTGGAACAATACGACCGAACGTACCGATTTATCAATGCGGAGGTAAGTGACCGAACTCTACCGGGTGGACAGGTCTTTAGCGAACATTTTGTGACAGTCGTTGCGCCTACGAACTCGCTTGGGAGCTTGCGCTTAGACGGACAGCCGATAGCACCATCCAATTTCCAAGCTATCTCCGGCGCTGCGTACTCCTTTGCCAACCTTTCGGTTCGCGGTGGTATTCATACAGCGCTTGGTGACAGTGCTTTTGCCATATACGTCTATGGTTATGGTCTTATGAACTCCTACGGTTACGTGGGTGGCGGACGATTACGGATTATCGCACCCGACCGCGATGCACCTGTCCTCATTGCACGCGACACGTGCTTTGGTGTGAGCGGCACCGTCTATGACACGCTCTTGACAGACTCACGCATAGCCTCAGTGCAAGCACTCACGCCGCGCAATGTAAACGTCACCATCACACCATTCACGCCCTTTGCTGATAGTGTACGTTTCCGTGCGACGCTCCAAAACACCTTACTAGACGGAGAATTCACACTTGAAGCAAAGGATTCTGCGGGCTTTGTAACGCGCCGCCGTTTTGTCATTCCGGGCTTTACTATTGCGATGGAAGGTCAGAATGCAAGTGCTACTCAGACGCTACGCTTCACGTTGGATTCGGGCAGAAGCCGCACATTCCGTTTACCCATAGTGAATTATGGCATAACAACGCAAACGCTCACTTCGATTACGCTGCAAAATACCGCCGCAAACCCAGCACCAATGCGTCTTCTCTCGCCCAGCGTGCCGCTCACGTTGCCGCCCGGCACACGCGATACGGTCGTCATTGCGCTGGATGCTGTGCAGAACGGTATGTACAGCGCCACACTGGGCTTTGGCAATGCTTGTGCTGTTCGCCAAGTGGCTCAAATTCTAGCAGAAGCAGGCAAAGACATTACTCCGCCAGCTTTAACCAGTGAACGAGACGTATGCGCTCGGCGTGTCACGCTCCGCATACAAGACGCAGAGCCGTTCCCGTCTGGATTGTCGGGTATCGAAATTCTTAGTCCTCCGGTCAACTGTACGCTCACTATCTCCCCGCAAAGCGCTACGCCAAGCGCTACGGCTCCTCGTGAAATTCTTATCACCATTCTCAATCCTCGCCTCGATGCGGTCTATGCTCTTGCACTCACGGACTCTGCCGGAAATCGTACCATCGTGCGCGATACCGTACAAGGCTTCACACTACAAATTGTTCGCACGATGAACGAGCGCGGCGGTACGGGAAGTTGGGGCAATGTTCCCATCACAAGCCTTGATTGCCAAAGCGTTGAAATCCGTAATGTCGGCATCAAGCCTTATCGGTTGGAGCGGCTTGTTCCGCGTGGCAATAGGTGGTTCAGCATGAGCGAAAGCCAGTTTCCGCTTACCATTGCGGCGGGCGGCAGTTCTACATTACGTGTTTGCTTTGCACCGTTGGAAGAAGCTAATTACATGGATTCGCTTGTGATAGAAGGGTATTGCTTGCAGGAAGTGCTTGTGCTTTCGGGGCATGGTACGCCGCTTATTCGCACCGATACAAGTCGTTGTAATGCCACCGTACAACTCCGTACAGCCCGCGCACCGCTTAATTACTTCATGGAGCAAAACTACCCCAATCCTGCTTCCGGCGGACAAACGACTCTCAGAATCGGCATGGCAGAAGAATCCCCTGTCACGTTAACGATTTTCTCCATGATGGGCATAGAAATTGACCGCCTTTCCTTGGGTACACTTCAGACAGGTGAACACGAAGTAGTTTTGGATGTGACAAGTCTCAAGCCGGGTATTTATTGGTATCAAGTACAAACCTCTCAGACCCGCATGACACGTCAGTTTTCGGTGTCGTATTGACGCGGAAAACATCACCACTTTTTCACGATCTAAGCATCTGGACGGTAATATTCGGAACACAGACAAGAATGTCTGTGCTACCAAAGCCAGATTTTATGCCGTAGCACAGACATTCTTGTCTGGGTAGATAGT
>JANYDO010000009.1 GCA_025363605.1 Candidatus Kapaibacterium sp. | reverse complement strand
CTATTTCACGCCCGATCATTCCACCCTGGCTGTGCCCAACGATAATTGGTCTCTCTAATAGATTCGTAATTGTTCCAAGAGTAGAGATAACGCTATTTCGTAAAATATCTGCTGTGAACGGCAAGCTAAAACCAGTATTATAGCCATTGGATAAATAGTTATAGGTCGAATAGAAACTACCTGGATTTACCAAATAATTACTGTGGAGTCTGCTTGGGATTCCCGGATTTGCATTATATGTTTTCCCAATTTCTTCTGCATACCGTTTCCAGTATCCTTGATTTTCATCAATATCACCGATACGTTTTTCTTCGCCCCGCCCGTGTAGCCAAAGAACTGTTCGAGGCTGAGAAAATTGGGCAAATAGTGGTAATGCTATAAATTGGGCAATTATAGCCACAATGAAAATAGAGCGTTTCATAGTTGATTCAAGAAAAATATTATTGTGTGATATAATTTTTGAAGTTGGTGGACTCAAACTCAGTGATATTAACAGACCGCATAAATGTTCCATCAGGGGTTTTATACATATTTTTATTGATAATAGCCCGGTACGGTGTTGCACAATCTCCGAGTTTACTTGGTAGAAAATATGTGCTACTTGCCTGTTCAGAGCCTTTGTAGCAGTGTAGGGATTCAATATAGTTTTTATCGGGAGCTGCGTTAATAATTGCAATAATTTTCGTTATTTGAGCAGCGATGGGAATATTGAGTGCTGGAAAAGGTGCATACATCGTTATTTTATAGCGATTATTTGCCCATGATTCAATAAGTGCGCCATTGCTTTGTGCTTGTTGTACAAGACCTTCCATTGAGGACAAGGGCTGAGTTATTGACTGTAATGAAGCAGCGGCAGGGGAAGAGTTTTGAGTACACGGATTAGGTTGTAAAATAAGCATATCAATTATTGTTTTATAGGAATACCGCTTCATCGGGTATGATTGTAAAGTAGTTCCCGCTGCATCTGTAATTGTTACCAAAGCTAATGTATCAGGCTTTCCTGCTTCAGGCAGATGGTTTATGGTTGTGACACGAGATACTTTTAGATTTGCCGAATTTAGTGGCATATCAGTAACAAAAATGCTTCGTTCATTCGCCGATGATAAATCTGTTATCGTTGTAATATGACTACCATCTTTATACACTTTACTTTCTAGCTGAACTCGCTTTGATACAGGATTGTTCCGTATTTTGTTCAATGCTCCATCGGACAGATTTATTGGTGTAATATTTTTTACAGAATCAAGTTCATCAAATGATATTTGGTTGATGATATAGGAAAATTCAAATGCTAACAAATTGTTTGTCGCACACGCCACCACGAGCGGCAGTGCTGCCGAAGAGCCACCACCTGCCGAAGGGTTCACCACCCGGACGTTATTCGGCTGTGCCGATGAGAGCATCGTTTTCGGAATGCTTACCCGTAACACATTTGGGCTGACAAATTCCGGCGCGAACTGCGCCGTGCCGATGAAAACAGTGGACTGCCGTGTGAAGTTCTCGCCCGTGAGCGTAATAATCACATTGGCGGGAGGAGTGGTTTGAGCCTGTGCGTTATGCAGGAAAACACTCAAGACAAGAGAGCAACAAAATAAGCAACAGCGAGCGATGAGATACTTGGCAGTGAACATAAAGGGGAAGGGAACGTGAATAAAAAGCAGTACTATGAATTCAAGGAAGATTCATCAATTATTTCTGACGCGCCATAACTCTGAGGCAATGTGCGCGGCTGCATCGTGCATTAAGACCTCTGCCGATTGGCTTTGCGCAATGACTCCACCGCCGACCCAGCTGGTGCCGTTGTTGGTAATGGTTCCGATAATCTTCCCGCTCTTGCTGTCTCTGAATTCAATCAACGCGGTAAAGACAGAACTACCGACACCAAAACCGATTAATCGTCTCAGAACAGAATTTCCTTTATCGTATTTGGTGATAAACCCTGAAATAATTAGTGTCGGCTCGAAGGATTGTTCTTGACGAGTCAAAACAGCCGCGTACAATCCTCGTTGCCGAATCTCTTGGGTCAGGTAATCGGAGAATCGTGCCGAGACAGCTTTCAGGGTATCCTTGTAGGCTTTTTTCTGCTCATCATTGCTGCCGATAGGGTCGGAACTGTCTTCCAACGGTAAGACGACCACCGTTGTATGAGAGCGAAAGACAGCTTCATTACCGTTGAAGCTGAGTTGCAGGGGTGTGGCACAGCCGATAAGACTCCACACCATAGCGAAAAAGAGGGAGAAAAGAGGTAGGATACGCATACACTTCATTTATGGTAAGAGGTGAAAAGGAAACGCCGCAAAAGCAGAAACACCAAGCCGTACCAAACAGCACAATCTACCTCGCGGCTTTGTAACAAAACAAACTGAGATAGGAAGAAACATAGATTTTGCCGTCCGCTCCGGTAACGGTGTCGAAGAACCACGCACCGGAGTTGCGTTTGAGGTCGGGAGATTCAAGTTTCCAGATATGCTGCCCTGTTTTTGCATCGAGGGCGTGGAGCAAGCCGTCGCCGCCACCGGTGAAGTAAATCACGCCGTTCATCACAAAAGGACGACTGCTGGTGCCGCTGGTGCGTTCTTGCCAAATCAAATCTCCCGTATCAGGATTCAACGCATACATATTCTGGTCTTCACAGTTGCCGATGATTTTCCCGTCGGCGGTAATAATGCCAGAAAAAAGGAAGTTATTAGCAAATTCTTTCTTCCAAACCAAATTTCCTGTCATTATATCAAAACAAATAATAAAATTATTTGCAGCAAAATAGACCTTATTATTCACTGTTATAGGTGAGCAATTAAAGCCGTCAAATCGTTGAGGGGGAAAAAGTAATTGGGTATAAGAAAGATTTTTCTTTGAAAGATTAAGCAAAGTAAAATATGTGCTATCGAATGGCTGCTCATTTGAAAATCGTATGGAGTATGGAAGAATAACAAGTGTATCACCACTTATTGCAGATATAGCATGGGGAGTGCCTAAATATGAAGATTTTGTTTCTGCGCGAATACTTATTAGCTCATTAACATTTTTACCTTCTATATTTCCGCTAAAATATTTTGTTGAACTCCCATGAAAAAAAATGCTGTTTCCAAGTCCATTGATCTCAGTACCTCGAAAAGAGTAATCAATTTTTCAGTACCGTACACATTTAGATAGCTCATCAGCACGA
>JANYDO010000507.1 GCA_025363605.1 Candidatus Kapaibacterium sp. | reverse complement strand
AGTAGGAAATGAGTATATTTGCTGTGTGGAAAATTCTCCACCTTTTCAATTGATGCAGAAACTTTAACCACTTTTTATTCTTAAAGGTACATTTATGTTGAAACGTTTTTCTACGCTGTTTGCGTTGCTTTTTGCCCTTTCAGTGGCAAGCGGCTGGGCGCAGACTTTTACCTATAGTGCTAGTAGCACGTGGCAGCTTGCCTCCACGTGGACTGCTGCTGGGGGTGCTTCGGGCTTCCCCGGTCAGGCATCAAATAATGGCGACGTTACATTGTCGCCCGCCGCTCCTTTTACATTTGGTGACGCTCCGCCGGCTTTCCCTATTTCATCTCTTGTCATGGCTGGTACACAGTCGGTGACATTGGGTGCAGGTACGCTTACGATTACCGGTGCATTTACTCTTAATGCTGGTGCGACCTTGAATATCCCTGCTACCACAACGGTTGTTGTTAATGGAACATCAACTATTGCCGGTACAATTAACTTGACCGCAGCCGGAAGCAGAATCATCTTTAACGGACCGGTAGTTCAAAGTGGTTCCGGTGTGATTACTGCTGCTGCTGCTACGTCGGTCGTTCAGCTTGGTGCTGGTGTTACATCTATTGCTGGCACGCTGTTCCAAAATCCGTTTGGTGGCACCATCCAAACTGGTGGCGCAATCAACCTTACGTCAAGTCTGACGATGGGTGCTGCTGGTATTCTTAACCTTGTCGGCACAACGACGATTAATTCGAGTGTGACTTTGATGGTCAATAATACGGCTGCCGGTGCTATCACAGGCGCAGGTAATCTGCAAGGCGCAAGCGCTACGGCTATTGTTGACTTCACTGCTGGTCCGACTGCTTTACTAGGCACATGGTTTACGAATCCTTTCAATGGTACACTTCGTACTTCTACGGGCGCCGCTTCGGCACTTACTGGTACGCTCACTATTGGCTCAACGGGCGTTCTTAATCTTGGTAATCAGCTGAATCCGGCTGCAGGCGCAAACCTTATTTTGAATAATACAGCTGCAAATTCGTTGACGGGTGCTGCTTTAGGAAAAATCAATATCATTAACATGGTCACGGTAACGCTCGGTCCGGGCTTCAATAATAGCATACTAGACGGCGATCGCTTTTTGAATCCAATTACTGGTTCGTTAAACACCGGTGGTAATTTAACTGCAACTGGTACAGGTACGCCAATTTTGCAGTTCAACAATACCAATGGTGTTTTTAACATTACCGGTACATTGACCATTGCATCCGGTAAGACAATCTTTATGAATAATACTGCAGCAGGTTCGCTTCCGGGATCTGGTACCTTTGCTGCTGCTGATAACACCTCTATTATTCGTTTTGTCGCAGCTGCAAATGGTGGTGCTGTTTCGGGTAATCTCTTCTCTAATCCTTGGAATGGTCGCCTGCGAATTGATGGAGCATTAGAATTGGGTGCTACCTTTGGTGGAACGGGTTCTTCGATTTTTAATGCCGGTCCGAATGCTATCTTGGATTTGGGTGGCAACTTGACGGTGAATGACAGTTTGGCATTGAACTGCACACAGCCTGTGGCAACGGTATTTCCTAGTGCAGGTCTGGTTGTTGCTCGCACGGGTGGTCCCAGCACAGGCGCTCCGGGCCCCGGTGGTCGTGTAACGATTGGTCCGAACTCTTTTGCAGGCTTTTTGCCAGCAACGAAATTGGGTGCTGTTGCCGGAACATGGTCAACAGGCAATCTTTTTATTGCCGGATCATCGGCTGTAAACTCTGCTTTTACTCTTACTAGTGTGAACGCTTTTCTGTTCTTAAATACTGGATCAGTATTGCAAGTTGCATCGGGCATAACGCTGACACTTGATGGACGGATACTCGGCACTGGACGTATCAATGGTCAAGATAATACCGCTATCGTCTCGCTTGGCGCAACATTTTCCTTTGGCAATCCTTCTTCGCCCAATATTCCGGGCGCAAACTTAGGCACACCCACTTTTGACGGGCGTTTGAATATCGTTCAGAACCGCACCTTGACGGGCAGCCTTCGTATGGGAGTCAATTCTATTTATGGCAATGCCACTTTCACGACCACCGTCAACACTCCCGACACGCTCTATCTCAATCCAATAGCGGCCACGGGACTGAGCGGCACTGGAACGTTTGTGGGCACGGGCACACTCAACTTCGGTAATGCCGCGCTGAACAATACATTTCCCGCAGCAAATGTTCCCAGTGGTACGGCTCCGGTAAATTTTGGCGGACGGATTATTCTTGGCGATGGAGTGAATTTTGCCGCGAACTATAATGTACTCACCTCTACCCTGCTCCAACTCAACGGTACGAGCCTTGTCAACTCCGGTGTAACGCTCACCGTCACGAACACAGCGGCAAATACTATCAATGGCACAGGACGTTTACAGGCTCAATCGGCAACAAGCATCATTACCTTTGGCGCTGGCGCAAACGGCGGAATAGTTCCGGGCGCAAACCTCGCCACCGGATATGTGGGACGCATCAATACCACAGGCGCAATGAATTTGACGGGCAACTTGAATATGGGCGCTACCAGTATTCTCAGTCTCGGAGGAAATCTTACACTCGACCCGACCTCACAAGTCACGCTTGGTATGAGTTCTGTTCCCACGACCGCGCTGCTCGGAGCAGGACTGCTTGTGGGACAGCCGACGGTGACCGGCACTCCCGAAATTATTCTTGCCAATGGTGCTCTCACGGGACAAGTGCCGGGTGTCACGAAAATTTCTACCGGCTCTGCTGCCGGACAATTTGGCGGACGACTGACCGTTGGAACGGGATACACCATCACGTCCAACACAGCTATCAATCAGCCCGCAATCTTAAATATCCAGACCGGCGCACAGCTCATGGTCAATGCCGGAAACACTCTTTCGCTGACCACAACGAACTCGCCTGCGACCGGAACGGGAACAGGGACAATACAAGGACAGAACAGCACCGCCATCGTTTCGCTTGGCAATGGTTTTAATGGCGGCACTGTACCGGGTGCGCTTTTTGCCGCGCCGTTTGCCGGACAACTCGTCATTCCTTCCGGCGGGCTCACGCAATCGGGAACGCTCACGATGGGAGCCACCAGTATTTTGCAAATGAATGGCAATCTCACCGTGAATCCCGCAGCAACGCTTACCCTGAGCGGTGGCGTAAATTCGGTACTCAGTAGCGGCGGTTTGCTCAATGGTACAAATACCCAATCCGTCATTGCGCTCAGTGCCGGATTCAACGGCGGCACGATTCCCGCAAACCGATTCGCCTCACCATTGAACGGTGCATTAACGACCGCAGGAGCAATGACTCTGAGCGGTGCGCTCACGTTTGGTTCGGCTTCTTCCTTAGCACTTGGCGGCGATATGACCATTCCGGCGGCGACCTTGCTCTATCTCGGCATGACCGGAGCGAATTCGCTCACGGGAACAGGTCGGTTTATTGCGGCAGCCGCAAGTTCGCAGGTGTCACTTGCTCCGGGATTTAACAACACTCTTATTCCGGGAACAAATTTCACGTCGTTTGGCGGCATTGTTGCGATGAATTCTTCCATGAATTTAGGAAGTTCCTTAGCGCTTGGTACGACCGGCGCACTCGACATCGGGGGTGGCAGCAATACGCTTTCTTTAGGCGAATCAAGTTTGCTTATGGCGACGACTATTCGCGGCACAACCTCGACTGCGTTTGTTGTGACCAATGGAAGCGGGGCTTTGAGCATCAACAACACCGCTCTAACTTCTCTCTTCTTCCCGATTGGAACATCGCCATCTGCGTATTCGCCCCTCACGATAAGCAATGCCAGCACACCGGATATTTTTACCGTACGCGCTCGGCCGGGTATTGTCAATAGTGCAGCAACCTACCCGAACTACGTGAACATTGAGTGGCTCATTTCGCAAGCCGGTGCAGGCAATCGCAATCTGACTTTTGTTCCGCAATGGGCATCTGCTAACCAGCGAGGCACAAATTTTCTCTCGAGAGCCGTCGGTCTGGCGTTGTTTATCAACAATCAGTACGTGGAAACGGCAACGTCGGCTTCGCTCGCTGTTTCGGGTGGAGGATACTTCAGCACCAGTGGAACCTTTAATGCGACGTTTAGCAATACGCCGCTTGTGGTTTTCTCCAAAGTCGTTCTTCCTCCAATGCAGTCCGTACAGCCAATGATTAGCAGCATGACTCCGCTATCATTTCCTGTGAGTAACGACGATTTTTCTATTACCTTCACCGGAACAAATCTAAACACCGTTCGCACGATTACGGCACAAAATCTCACCAGCAACATCACGCTCTCCGGCACGATTGTCGGCACGGCGCTTGGAGGACTTCTCACCGTGAATTTCCCGGGTATTCTTCGCGGCAATAGCGGCACGATGCGCATTAGTCTCGGCAGTGCCACGGCATCGGACGCGACGACTGCGCAAGTGACCATAACTCCGATAGCAAGTCCGACCTTGACAGATTTTGCCCCTTCGACCACAGCGAGCGGTCAAGCCTTTACGCTGCAGTTGACAGGAACAGGTTTTCTCTCGCAAGCACGCATGAGCGTCAACAGCGTTCCCGTTCGCGCTATGAGTGCCACCACGGCTACCTCGGCAGCACTGGAAGTTCCCGCAAGCCTCAATAGCACCGCCGCCACCGTTCGCATTCGCCTGACCAATACCGATGGTCAATTTGCGGAATTACCGCTTGCCATTGGTCAAGCCGGACGACCAAGTATCACGTCCATCAGTCCCCGTGCAGTCTTTGCGGGAACAAATGGCGTTACCATCACTATCGAAGGCTCAGGATTCTTTGGTGCAGGTTTCATACGAGCGCGATTTGGTTCTGCATTGGTGGATGTGAATGTCATTAGCTCCACACGTATCTCTATCACTATCCCGGCAAATCTTTTGACAATGACGGGCTTCCCTGATATTTTCCTCACCAATTCTGATGCGGAATCTATCGGCTACGTCTTTAGTATTCTTGAGCGCGTAGCACCGGGAGCCACGCCCGTTATCACAAGTTATTCCCCGACAAGTACCACTGCGAGTAGCCGTGCATACAGCGTCGTTGTCAATGGAAGTAATTTCAACCCTCGCGCTCTTGTAACTGTGCGCGGCACACTCGTCACACCACGAGCACTGGACACTAATCGCCTCGTCGTAGAAGTTCCGTCGGGTCTGAATACTGCGCCCGCTTCACTGGACATTGTGCTGCAAAATCCGGACTTGCAAGCGACATCGGCGACCGTAGCAGTTGGAGCAGCACTGCCTGTGCCGGTTTTGAATGCTTTTGTTCCTTTAGCAACCTTTGCCGGAGCAAATCCCGGTCGTCCCTTCATACTAACAATTTCGGGTACGAACTTCACAACAGGCGCTTCTGTTCTCTTTAATGGGCAACCACTTCAAATTGTTTCGCAAAACTCCACGACTATTCGAGCAATTGTTCCAACAAACTCTCTTCAACAACCACCACTATCTCCTAGTGGCTTAAATTTAATTATTGTTCTGAATAGTGATGGTCAGTCGACTCCAGCAGCTTTATTTTCTATTTCGCCTGTCGGTATTGTTCTCGATAATTCTCTGTCGGGATTCAGCGTCTATCCAAGTCCTGTGAGCGACGTTCTTACGATAAAAGGCGGCTTCGAGCGCCCATCACGTGTACATATTTCCGTAAGCAATGTTCTCGGCGAGCGGGTAATGCAGTGGGATGAGCAAGGGACATTTGGACCGTATAACCGACACGTAGATATGACTTCACTGCCGAGCGGAGCATACATCGTAGAAATCAACGATGGTGCGCGGAGATTTGTGCAGAAGATTATGAAACTCTAATGGGCGGCATAGAATGTATCGTCCATCCATTGAGCAGGATTGTTGACGATATATTCCGAAATGCGTTGGTAGGATTGTTCATTGAGAATGATATGTTCGTAATAATTGCGTTGCCACAATTTGCCATCGAACCCCAGCAATCCTATTTGTTTTGTAACGGCAGATTTATATCCACTTAGGACTTTCGCAACGATACTCTTTTGGAGTCCGAACGGAAGTTCGGTTGACAAGGCGAAGGCAGTAGTTATGCGAACTCTCGTTCGCACTCCAGCTTGTTTGCGAAAGTCCTATCCACGAATAATAGCCCCACGGTTTGCGATGGCGACCGTAGGGGCAAATGTAGGGGCGAATGCAATTCGCCCCTACCGTGTCGTTAAATTCTTCTCTATTCCTGCTTTGGTGAACTCTTGGGTGATTTGTGCGAAGGCATCTTCTACATTAAATTCCTCTATCGTTTCGAGTGTGCCGCATATCTTCATTAACACTCTGTCCTGAATTTGTCCGCGCTTCATAGCAACGGAATACGGAATCCTATGAAACGACACCATTGAGTATTTGGAAATAAAACTCTCCGGATAGCGCTGCTCCAAAAGCACTTCCGATTTCTTTTTCAGCATGAAGTCTTTGTGCGCCACAAGATCGCGCATTTCGACAAAATTTTCGAGCGCCAAGTCCGCAATCGCATCGGCGTTTTCTTTCCGGAGCGCGGAAAATTCGGTGAAGAGTGTTTCCCAATCGTTGCCGTGCTTTTCGAGGAGCGTATCAAAATAATAGCAATCCTCAAAACCGCAGTTCATCCCCTGTCCGAAAAAAGGAACAATGGCGTGTGCCGAATCACCCATGAGCAGCGCTTTGCCGCCGACATTCCACGGCGAACATTTCACGGTCAGCAAACTGCCGATGGGATTGTGCATATATTCTTCGACGACATTCGGCATATTCGGTAGCGCATCCGGCATGACCTCCTCAAAGAAACGCCGTATTTTTTCGCCTGAGTCCAAGTCGCGTAAATTTGGCGTGGCTTTGCTCTCCGACATGAAGAGCGTACAGGTAAAATCACCTTCCAGATTCGGCAACGCAATCATCATGTACGCACCACGAGGCCAGATATGAAGTGCATTTTTTTTCATTCTAAAATCGCCCTGGGCTGCTGCCGGAATTGTTAGCTCTTTGTATCCGTAGTCTTCGTATTGCTGCGAAAAATTAAAGAACCCCGTTTTGAGAAACTCCATGCGGATTGCCGAAGCAGAACCGTCGGTCCCAATCACGGTTGCACCGGAAATTGTTGTTTCCGTACTCGTGCGTTCATCCACAAACTGCACTTCCCCCGTTTGCAAATTGATGCCCGTCGAGCGATGGTGAAAATGAAACCGCACGTTCGGAAATTTCTCTGCCTCGTCCATCAGCATCACGTTCAGTTCGCGGCGGGAAATGGAATTGATATACTCATGTTCATTTTTGCTGTACGGTTGAAAATTCAGTTCACCGGCGACCGAATGGATAAGCCTTCCTTTCATGGCAATCGCTTTCTGAAGAACTTTTTCCGCCAAGCCGACCTGCTGTAGCGCATGGATACCACGCGTCGAAATAGCAAGGTTGATAGATTTTCCGGCACTCATACCGACGGTGCGCATATCCGGACGGCGCTCATAGACTTCAACGTGAAAGCCTCTCCGAGCAAGATAGATTGACAGCAACGAGCCGGTCAATCCTGCTCCGACGATGATAATTTTTTGTTCCATAGTGGAGAAAATTTGTGTCTTGGTGTTATTTGAAAAATACGTCACTGTTTAGGTGGCGGAACGCAGATTTCAGGATTTCAAGATAAAGAGGATAAGTCGAAGTATCATTCTAAAATCCGAACAATCCTGAAATCTGCGTTCCGCCTCACGGTCAGACCTCAATAGTTACAAAAATATTTCTTTGCCAAGATTGAGCCATTCCAAAGCCGTGTCGCAGAGAAGTCGGCGTTTAATGTCTTCGGTGTACGGCATGGACTCAATGAGTTCGCCGGGTTGCAATTCACCAAGCGGAAACGGGTAGTCGCTGCCAAGCGCAACACGCTCTGCGCCGACCAACTGCAAGAGATAGTCCAGCATGATGGGTTCGTGGACGAGCGAGTCGAAGTACATTCTCGTCAGATACTCTTTCGGGTTCACCGGATTGTCAATGGCGCATAAATCCGGTCGCATGAGAAAGCCATGCTCGATGCGCCCGATGGTGGAAGGAAACGAACCGCCGCCATGCGCAAAGGCAACACGCAAGCGCGGTAATTTTTCCAACAACCCCGAAAACAGCATGGAGCAAATTGCTCGGCTCGTTTCGGCGGGCATGCCGACCAGCCACGGCAGCCAATACTTTTGCATCACTTCTGCGCCCATGACTTCCCACGGATGCACGAACACAGCCATTCCCAAATCCTGACACGCCGTAAAAAACTCCACAAACTGTGGTTCGCCCAGATTGCATTGATTCACGTTCGTTCCGATTTGAACACCCACCAAACCATTTTTTTTGCAGCGCTCCAGTTCCCGTATCGCCAAGTCCGGTGCTTGGAGCGGCACGGTTCCCAAACCAATAAATCGCTTCGGGAAGCGCTGAACAATTCCGGCGATATGGTCGTTCAGAAAGTGCGACAGCTCAAGCCCGTCACTCGGTTTTGCCCAATAGGAGAACATCACCGGAACGGTCGAAAGCACTTGCACGTGTACGCCCAGCACATCGCACTCTTTCATGCGTGCCTCCGGCGACCAGCAATTATCTTCCACGTCTCGAAAAAAAACACCGTCGTCGCGTATCATCCGCGCACAACACGGCTCGTAGTGTTCTAACTGAATAAATCCGCCATAGCCAAATTTTTCTTTCCATTTGGGAATATGTTCGGGGAGAATGTGCGTGTGAATGTCAATTTTCAAATGGCTCATGGTGGCAAAAGGTGTCGGTTGATGATGGGCGATGTATTTATGGTTGGCTGACGCTCAGACAGTTGCAATAACTTTCAATTCAATCGCAATCGGTGTGGGCAGGCAGTTAATCTCGACGGTCGTTCGGCAAGGCTGGTTCTCCCGAAAGTATTCTGCATAAATGCGATTGTAGATTGGAAAGTCGTCTTTCATGTTCGTCAAGAACACCGTCACATCCACCATCTTTTCCCACGCCGAGCCGTTCTCTTCGAGGATAGTGCGGATATTACGGAAGACCGAATGGCACTGCTGTTCAATATCGTACGAAACGATATTGCCCTTCTCGTCAAGTTCGACCCCAGGAATTTTTTTTGTTCCTCGTTCGCGAGGTCCCACACCGGAGAGAAATAATAAATCGCCGACTTTTCGTGCGTGTGGATATGCGCCGACGGGTTCGGGGGCTTTTGAGGAATGAATTATGCTAGTATCGTGGTTCATGTATGGATTTCCTTTCTTTCGGAGAGTGTAGGTAATATCAGAAGCTAGTGCTTCTGCTAGACATGATGTATTTGGTTGGAAATTTCTTCCGATTCCATTCGTTCAAGAAATGCCAGAACACTATGCACCAACGCCGATAAATTCACTTGCGGCGAAACAATGATACCTTGAATTCAAGTACCGTAATGTTGCTTATCCGCAAGAATGTAGTGCGAATGCAGCCGGATAAAATCCCCTGCATTAAAGGTCACAAAGCAGCGCTGTTCTTGGACGGCATATTCCAACTGCTCCTCATCACTCTTGCTTTTGCGACCAACTTCCTGGGCGTGAATTGCATCATGTCCCCGACGGCGCAACGCCTCGGCAAGATGAAAATGAGTATCTTCATCAATATACAAGCGCACAGTATTCATGCAGTCTGTAAGTGCTTGGGTGATTGTTCAGACTTTTGCTGCTTCAGTATCGCTCGCTCTTCTTCTAAAAGTCGTTCAATTTCCTCACGAAAATCGAAGAAGTATGTAAGCGCAGCATGAACTTCTGCGGGGGTTAAATGCGTAAGCGCGTCGCATATTTCGTCAGCATTCATACCGAGTTTATAATATCCGGCGATGCGCTTAACTGTTGTACGTGTTCCGGAGATGGTCGGTTCGCCATGAAGATTGCTGGTGATATGCGGATAGTTGTAATCAGATGCAGTATCCATTGTCATTTCAAAAACAGTGATAGAATAGTTCGGACAAAGTTACAAGAATAATTGCAAGAGGAGAAGAAAACTGCTCCATTGCAATCTTACAGAAGGGTGTACTTAAGATTGTTACTCATTTTTTTCACCTTTCTTTGGATCCATCATTTCCATAAGTTTTAGTCCCAAGAGTCCATCCATTGCTGTTCCGTTGCTATTCGTGCCACCGATAAGCACGTCCGGAATAAGTTTGATATTGCCCTTCGCAAGCTCTTCGGTAATTTTATAGCGCGTAAAGTTTTCACCTCCGAGAGCTTTCACAGCCAGTTCGTATGCCTCAGCCGTTGATTTGCCAATAGCGAGAATTTTTCCTGCTTCAGCCGTACCGGTCAGTGCTATTTGCTCTGCTTGAGCAGATGCTTTTAATTTAATGGCTTCCGATTCTGCTTGCGCTCGTGCTTTCGTAGCTTCAGCTTCCGCGAATGCTCGCATTTTCGTTGCCTCCGCTTCTGCACCCACCGCTAATTTCACACCCGTTGCATCGCCCTCCGCTTTTTTGACCGTTGCGTTTGCTGTGCGTTCAGCAATTTCTACACTTTGTTGCGCCTTCACAATGTCTTTTTGCATATCAGCAATGGCAGTTTCTTTTTCCATTCCCTGACGTGTTTCTTGTGCTTGCTTTTGCGTGTCGTAGGTTACTTTTTGCTCTTCGGCAATTTTTCTATCGGTTAATGTTTTCATCAACGATTCCGGTGGAACAATGTCGCCTATCAATGTATCCACCGCATTGACGTTGTATTCATCCAACACTCTTTTAATATGCTCTTTTGCCGATTCTTGCCGTTCTTTGCGTGTACTGAGGAAGGCAATCACATCGCTATCTTGCGCAGAGTTGCGGAAGTAGTTCCCAATCGTTGGCTCCAGCACTTGCGAGACGAGATTGACCATATTGCCAAACCGTGCAATTACTTTTGGAGCTTCGGTGGTCGGCACGTGAATAATTTGCGCGACATCAAGGTTAAACGGAAAACCATCTTTGGAACGAACAGTAATCGTCGAAAGATTCTTATCAAGATTGTGTGCTTCACTGCGAGCAGTTGCCCAATTCAAGACAAGATTTGTTGTCGGGACAAGTTCTACTTTCATAATGTATTTATTGATTGGATACTTGCCCGGACCGAGCGGCTCCAGCCACACACCTTTATAGCCCTTTTCTACGATGTTACCGTGCTTAAAGTCTGTGCCGGTCAGGTCGCGCCCTTCCTGCCCGATATACGAAATCACGACCCCCACAAATCCTATCGAAATCTCCATCATCGGGATTTCCTCAATCTGCACCGCCCACGAATTGATGTTATACGAACCGGCGAGTATTACCTGTGGTTGTAAACCACGATTGCCACCATGCTTGATAAATTTATCAAAGTCTTGAAAATTATTGTGTCCCTCAATCAACTTCCCTGCAATTTGCCCGGCTTCAATAGGCAAACCATCTAATGCCGTGACAATGCCGACCATACTTTCTTGTATCCGAATCATGTCCGTCACCGAAACCTGAAAGAGCATGGTGTTGATTCGATACGAACCCGATGTAATGTAGGTTGATTGCCGACCACGCTGACCACCGGATAATAAAAATGTCGCAGCATCTTGAAAATTATCGGTTCTAAGTGATTTTAGTTGGAAATTTTTGTCATGCCGACGTAGGTCGGCAGCCATTGGAAGCGTATAGGTGCTGTTTTCTTTCGATATGGATACCGACATTCGTCGGTATGACAGCGAGATGTTTTCAGTATTCTTGGG
>JANYDO010000133.1 GCA_025363605.1 Candidatus Kapaibacterium sp. | reverse complement strand
ATCGCGGCGCCGCCGAAGCCGTAAAAACTCATGCCCGTAGCGCCGATAGGAAAGCCGGTAGATTGGCGCACATTCGCATCCACAAACCAGTACCGCCCTGATTTTGCGGTGCGCCCGAACTGCGTGGCAATCTGCCCTGTGATTGCATCCAGCAAGGTAACTTGAAGTGCGCCATAGAAGCCGTTGCCGTAGGTTGGGCTGTTATTAAAAAACTCCACCTTGCCGCTCAAAGTAACGCATCCTGCAAGTTTGCCCTCCACTCCAATCCCTTTCAATTCCATATCCCCATCCGAAAAGCTCATCGGCGCACCGTTTGCACCTTTATTCGCCTTGAAACTGATAGCCAACTGTGTCGTGCCGGAAAGCGCACTGCTATTGCCGTCGCCGTCCAAATTGAGCGTCAGCCCGACGTTGATAATTGTTTTGTTACCTTCTTCAGAGGAACTGAGGTTATCAATAGAAATCGGGAACCCGCCTAATCCTTCCTTTTCGTTGCCATCTCCGGGAGCAAGCATTGGTGCGCTCTCCAAGTCCAATCGCTCACCGCCTGCATAATGGCGTTCTACCTCGTCGGAAATGAAATTTGCGAGTGCTTCATCGCTCAGATGCGACGGTACGTCTTTACCAAAAGACTTCTCTTGATTTTGACCGTTCACATAGCTCCATTTGCCAAGTTCAAATACTTTTGCTCCCTGCGGACTAAGTTTTACACCCTCGAAGGCAATGCCCTTGAAACTCATATCCGTACCCTGCACTTTAGCTCCGAAGCCACTTGTGAGCGTGAACTTCCCACTCAAACTCGCCGTTGCACCGTTGGTTTTGTCGAACGCAATGGTAACGGCTTTTGCGGCATTTGCATCACTTTTTCCATAAAGCAGAAATTCGCCCGCAGAGCCGAGTGGGAAGGTTTTATTTTTTTCCAAATTTGCTGCCATCGAAAAACCTTTCCCCTCGGCATAGACACCCACGACGCCAATCGTCGCATCGCCCACAGGCAGCGTCATCGTGCCTGCCAGCGCAACTTCTTTCGGCGACATTTTTACAAACGACAGTGTGAATGTTTCAAGTGTGCCTTTGAAGCCGCCGAAGTTCATATCTTTTATCGGTGCGGCTGTTTTTGCTGTTCCCGTCAGTCCGTTGCCATCAATGAGAAAGTTTGAGAGTTCGATGGTGAGTGGCGAGGAAGAACCAATTTTTTGCAAATACGGCGGAAGCGTGATTGTTGCTTTCTGAATCGCAAAACCGCGCCAATCCACGCCATTTGGGTATTCGGACGGAAAGGTCAGTCCCACAGGATTTTCCTTGTCGGACATATCGAAGCTAAGACTGTTGATTTTAAGTTTGAAATCCGGCAGCTTCGTAATTAAGCATTCATCGGGAATACTTGCTGTGATGACCCACGCCGTCAGGCTTTTGGACGAGCCGGAAAAAGTTCCTTTCACCGCACTGGCATTATCACTGGCTTTGGTGAACCATGTTGTGGGAAATTCCACCGTGCCGCCAACGATGAGTGTATCCACGCTCCAACCCTTCATCTTCAGCACTGTTCCTCGTACTTGCGCGGTCGGTGCTTGCAAGGTGAGTTTGTAGCTGGGCGCAACGGTCAAATCTTGCGCCAAATACAAGGCAAATGACGAAAGTTTCGGACCCAAGGGCGTAAACGCAATTTCGCCCGCACCCAGCGCCAACACGGCATCCGGAGCTAAACTCGGCATTGGAGTGCGGGTAAACATATTCATCACCGCATCATCTTTGGTGAACTTCATCGCCGAAAGAGCAAACATTGTATTTCCAGCCGTTTCGTAGCCCAACGGTAGCGTGATTGCGCCTTTGCCGATTTGATTGATGGCAGCTGTTGCTTTATCGTACATATCCTTGAGATTCGACGAACCCAAGCCCAGTGAGAGATTCACGCCGTCCGGCACACCCGGAAGGTTCATCTTGCTGCCCAGCTGCTCTTTGAAGGACGGCACGCCGTCAGCAAGAGTTGATAACACTTCGCCTTTCGTTACTTCTTTCTTTGCAATAGTGATGCCACTAAACTCTACATTTATCGCGGTCTTCAGCCAATCCACCTGAATTGTGCCTTTGCCCGATACCGTGAAATCAGGATTGACCGAGAAATCGCCAAGCGTCATCGTAAAAGCGCCCACCTTGATTTTCGAGCCTTTTGTCGGCATATCATTACTCATCACCGTCGTTTCGGGCGCAGACATTCCGAATCCGAAAATCTCACTTTGCCCCTCATTCCGCCCCACCGCCCGTGCATTGGCTAGGCTTACATCGTTGGGGTCAATCGCTTGCACTTGCCAGACGAAGCCTTTGGCATTGGGGTAATTGCTGAATTGCGGGTCGGAGGGAAGCCACTGGTAACTGCTTGTGGGAATAAGTTTCTCAAACAGCGTGGGGTTTGCTTCCAATGCCTGACGCGGCTGTTGTCCCTCAAAAACAGGCACAATGCGGACTTTGTACTTGCTTTGCTGCCCAAACCGCGCAAAAACAGGTGTCCACTGAAACTGCGGTAATAGCGGAATCGAAGGTGCGGCGCGGCGCAGAGAATCGCCGTTGGATGGCGAAATCAGGCTTGGCGGGTCGGGAATGATGACGTTAAAGGTGCGGCATTGCTCAAAACCGACGGTCGCCCCGCGCTCGTCCAACACCCTCACACAAAGGCGGTATGCGCCTTCGGGTAAGGTATTGGTACGGATAAGAGCCGTTTGCACCGAAGCATCATATTCAAACGAGTTTGCCGGAAGAATCTGCGGCGCAGTCAATGTTTGCGGTATGCGCGGGGGCGCATTAAAAGGGCGCGTGAGGTCGTTTTTCGTGCGGAACAGAACGGCATTATTGTCCAAGTTCGTTACCGTTGCGGCAATGCGAAGGCGCGAAAGCGGCGTTGCGCCTGTATTGGTAACGGTAACGGAAAAGAGCGCGTTCAGGCGTTCCCAGTCGTTCACGCGCTCCGGCAGTTGCGGCGGGGTGTTCAGAATGAGGGTGATTTGGGCGTGTGCCGTTTGAATGTGTGCGAGAAGCACGGAAAGAACCAGACCAAACGTTAAGAAACGGCGGAAAAGCAAGCTATGGCGCATAGAATTTGCCTTAAAAAATGAAGAGAAGTTTGTTTGCATTTTATGTAATTTGCACAATGGTAACAATCAAGTCATGTTCTATGATGGTTTAACATTTTGCGGCTATGATACCTCAATCTCAATACTCGGCACACTCAGGCAAACCTTTGATACATCAACCCTTGACAAATCTCCAAGCGCTTCTTTTGGAAGCGTTTGCGGCGAATGTATCAGAAGAAGATTTACATAAAATTCGAGTGTTTATTTCGCACATTCTTTGAGAACGAGCGCATGATGCTGCTGACCAAATGTGGGAAGAACGCGGCTATACGCAAGAAACAATGGAAGAATGGCTGCATTCACACTTTAGAACGCCGTATCGCTCCAATCTTCCGCTTGCCCCCGAATCACTTCGCAAGCAAGAGTGAAACGATTTGTCATTGACACCAACGTCCTGATAGTTCTTTTTGGGAGGACTTCGCGCTATCGACCGCTTCTTACCTCACTTCTCCAAGAGGAATATGCTCTTTTAGTGAGCACCGATATTATGCTGGAGTACGAGGAAGTTTTATTTCGCCAACACACAAAACTCTCTGCGTTTACGGCTCTGTCATTCCTCTACAGTACACCTGCGGTCAAGGGCAACCACCGTCTATTATCGGTGGAATCTTATTCCTACCGACCCCGACGATAACAAGTTTATAGATTGTGCCATTGCCGGAAATGCCGATGCTATTATTACCGAAGATGCCCACTTTGCTGTTCTACGCGATATTCCATTTCCTACTATGCGTGTGATTTCCACTGAAGAATTCGCCACTCTTCTCGGCATAAATCTCGCATAAAACCTACATCTTCCGACCTTCCTCAAAACCCAATCGAATACTGCACCATCGCTGTCCACTCGCCGAAATTCCGCCCGCGAGCGGGATTGCCGAAAGCGTAGTTATTGTTGTTCACGTTCAGCGAGAGTGTGCCGAGTCTCCCGCCTTCGCCAATCGAATACGAAGCGCCGGCTTGTCCCGTGATTTGCCCGTCCGAAGAAGTCGTCGTCATGCCGCTTTGCGTGATGCTTGAGCCGACAATCCCATAGCCAAGCGTCAGCGAGGTAGAAAGCGCTCCGTCGAAAAAGCTGTACGCCGCTGTCTGCCCGATGTTCACGATATTTGTGCGGGCAATGCTTTGCGCAATGTCGGAGTAAAAGCCTGTCGTCGCCAGCGACAAGCCCGACGGTAGCCCCAGCGTCCACGAGAGCATTACTGTTTGCGTTTGGTTCGTGTTGGTCTGGCGCGTTATCACGTTCAGGTCGTCCACATTGTTGAGCGAGTACGAGCCAAAAATGCCGCTCACTCCGCCGAAGGCTTCAAAATTTACACGGGGCGAAAGCGTGAGCGACTGCGAGACGTTTTCGATGCGAAGCGTGTCGTTGCGCGGGGTGGAGCGGATGCCGTAGTTGGAGTATTGCACATCAAATCCAAACGCCTGCACGGGCTGAATGGAAACCGAACCTGATGCAATCAAGCGTTGAAGCGGCGCTGCGCGGTTCGCAATGAGATTATTCACTCGCACTCCAAGCGTTCCCCGCAGCGACAAACCGCCATTGAACAGGCGTAGCGATGGCGAAATCGTGCCGTCCAGCACGTCATTTTGCAACTGCGCATAGCCCAAACTCACAAAACCGGGTCCGATGTACTGCCCCGCCAGAGCCAGCGAAAAATCTTGCGTTGGGGCAATCGTGAGCGTCGCTTTGGCGGCGGCATCTATTTGACTGGAAAGGCGCGGGGTGAAAAGCAGCGATGGGATTTCGGGAAGCTGAAACGTGGCGGCTGTGGCAAGCTGGGCGAGACTGGCAGAACGTGTGTCGGCGGAGAACGCGGAAGCGGCTATCTCTGCTACAAAGCGGAGTTTTCCGTCGAAAGCGCCAAAACCAAACGTGGTGGAAATGACGGTGTTTTCCTGCGGTTTGGCGAGGAGCGAAAAGTCTGTATTGGCAGGCGTTTGAAGCGATGCAGTCTCGTCGGTAATGCGAATGGCTTGGATATTGCAAAAGAGGAGATTTTCATCGCCATAGCCAAGTTTGATGCCCACAATGGGGCGCGAATACGAAGTAAATGCTCCGGCAACCGCACCACCGCCCGAAGCGACATCGTAGGGAACGGCTTGGTTGGTGCTGCCATAGATAGCGGCAAAGCGGAAATTGCCCGGACGCAGCTCTACGCCGCCGCCGAGCATCCGAATATCGCCAAAAGTAAGGTCGCTAAAGCGCGTCGAAAACCAGCCTGCGTGCAGTGTGAGCCAGTTGAAAAAGGTCGGCGACACACCAAATTGGTTGAACGGCTGCCGAAATCCGCTTTGGTTCGTACCGATAAATGCTTCAAAAGGGAGGCTTACTTGGTCGAAAAGCGTTACGTTGATTCGCGCAATCGCCATGAGATTGCTGGTCGGGCGGCGAGATTCGATGCCGTCGGCAGTGTAGAAATCGCCGGAGAGCGTAACGCCACCACTAACACGAAACGGCGTAATGGCGGGCTTTGCGGCAGAGTCATATTTAGTGCGGCTTGTGTCGGTTTGCGCGGAAAGATCAATGCTGGCGATAAGCGCAAAACCAAGCAACAAAGCACCGAGACGAATGATGGTAAGGTACAAGAAGTTCATAAAATCGTAATTGGTCGTATTTCGTCAATACTGCAAATTATTACCGCACCACCTGAAGCGGCACTGTTGCTAGTCTCCCGCCGATATCCACCCGCACAAAATACACACCCTGCCCAAAGCCTTCCAATGGCACAATAACACGCTGAATACCGCTCCCTTGCTGGCTTATCGGCTGAGAAAAAACCACCCTTCCGAGTGTATTCACCACTTCAATGCTCACGGGCGATGCTTCCAAAAGCGAGTATTCAAGCGTTACCGCGCCGTTTGCCGGTTGCGGGAAAATGCGCATGGCGTATTCTTCGGCGATGCGGACGGATGTGGGGCGCACGGTCAGTGTGCCATCGCTGACGGCACGCCCGCCTGCGGTTATGACCGTGATGGTGCCGGATGGTGCGCCGTTGGGAAGAACAAAGGTTATCGTTGTTGGTGAGACGACGGTAAACGAAGCCGCCGCCGCACCGCCCACCGTTACAGAACTTGCACCTGTAAGATTTGTTCCTGTCACCGTGATGACGGTTCCCGCCGCACCGGATGTGGGCGAAAAGCTCGTAATGGTCGGCGTAGGAGGCACAACGGTAAAGGTTGTCCTGCCGCTTGTAGCCGTGCCGCCCGGTGTGGTAATGCTGATGACACCTGTCAATGCGCCACTTGGAACGGTTATGCTCACCGTACCATCGCGGTTCACGGTGAAGGTTGCTGCCACGCCGCCGATGCTGACGCTGCTTGCACCTGTGAGATTTGTTCCTGTCACCGTGATGACAGTTCCCGCCGCACCGGATGTGGGCGAAAAGCTCGTAATGGTCGGCGCAGGGGTGGTAACGGTAAAGCGCTCCGATGCGCTCGCCGAACCTGCTGACGAAGTGAGCGTTACGGCTCCTGTTGCAGCACTGCTCGGTACAGTGAACGACATGGATGTTTGATTGCTGAGGGTGGTCGTGATTTGTGTTGCGGCTACTCCGCCGACTGTTACTTGCGTAACGCAGTGCAGTCCGCGTCCGGTAACGGTAACGACCGTCCCGGGCGGTCCGGATGTTGGGGTGAAACTGGTAATGAGCAGCGTCGCAGGAGTAAACACAAAGCCTGCAAGCCGCGCTGTGCCGGCACTGGTGGTAACAGCAACTTCACCCGAAGCGTTGTTACAGGCTACGATTGCGGTGATTTGGGTGTCGGTATCAACGGTGAATGCTGACGCAGGAGTGCCGCCAATACTGACGGCAGTTGTTCCGGTAAATCGAATGCCCGTGATAATGATGCTTCCACCCGGGCTTGTCTGCGTGGGAGTGAACGAGCGGAGTGAAGGTTGGGCAAATGCGGTGGTGAAAGCAGTGCAGAAGATACAAAGGGTCAACAACACGGAAAATGCAGAAATGCGGAGAGAAAGCACAAGGTTCATGGCGTGGTATATTTGTTGAAGAAAAACAAATGAACTACGCCCAAATTAGGTGATTCTGCACGGCAAGACAATAGAACAAATGTTGTATTTTTATGGCGGGAATGCGGCAGAGATGCGGCTCGAAGCGGGCAGCTATCGCGCCCGAAATTTGACGGCAGCCTCAGCCCGGGAGCGCACGTGCAGCTTTTCGTAGATGTTATGTAGATGAGTACGCACGGTGGCAGGACTGACGAAGAGGCGTTCAGCGATTTCTTTATAGCGAAGTCCCTGCGTGAGCAGGTCGAGGATTTCAGTTTCGCGGGGTGAGAGTGCAGACAGTTCCTTTGCTTCTGCCGTATTGGTTTCACTAGGCACATGAAAGCTCGTCAAGACGCGCCGTGCAATTTCTCCTGTCATGGGCGAACCACCATTGTGGAGGTCGGCAATAAACTCCATCAACTTTGCCGGCGGTGTGTTTTTGAGAATGTATGCGCTTGCGCCTGCCTGCAATGCCGTAAACACGTTTGTATCGTCCATAAAGACTGTCAGCATCATGTAACTACCGCGAAATCCCGCCGTACGCAAATGCTTCATACACTCTACGCCCGACATTCCCGGCAGGTCAATGTCCATCAAGATAATGTTTGGCGGCGAAGCCAGAAGAGGGAGCATCTCTACGGCTTCTTCACCGGAAGCCCACGCGCCGACCGACTCAAAACCGGGTGTGCCGCTCAATAAAATGTGCAGACTATTGCGAATATCATGGGTATCTTCCACGAGAGCAACGCGGATGGGACTTTGATGGGACATATAAACAGCGTGTAGATGGACGAGTTTGAACGAAAGTTGATAAATATACGCGGTTTTTCAGGAAACAGCACGGCGGAAAATGACGTATTTTTGTTCTACCGACAGCTCCAAAGACCGCTAGACAACATTGAGCAGCAACCGTACTTTCGTGCCATCTCCGGCACTGCCCACCCGACCGACCTCAAGCCTACCATGAATTGCCTCCATTCGCTTGTGCATATTGCGCAGTCCATTTCCGCCGGAAAGCCGCGCGGTAGCAAGGCTCAAAGGGATGCCGATTCCATCGTCCGTAATGCTGATTTCCAGTTCGTTGTTGATAATTGTACATTCCAGTACTGCCGTCCGTGCGCCGGAATGTTTGACGACATTGTTCAAGGCTTCTTTGACGACCAAGAGCAGATTACGTCGTACCTCCGGCGCAAGGCTGATGGGCGGAATGGGCTGAGGCATTTCGACAATACACCGAATATCACTATTGTCAAAAAATTCAGTCGTGTATTCGCGCAGATGGGCAAAAAAGACCGGGAGTGCGTCATTGGCGGGGTTGATAGCCCAAATAATGTCACTCAGATTGATCACAGCTTCACGCGAAGCTGCGGCAATGGTCACCAAACGCTCACGGAGGTCGGGCTGCTCAATTTGCCTTTCCAGTACCTCCGAAAGCAAGGTTATCCGTGTGAGAGTCGCTCCGACATCATCATGGACATCTTTAGCGATACGTTCACGCTCTTCTTCACGCTGACGGCGCACCTCCTCGTTGCGCTCAATTTTGCGGCGCACTCTCCCCAGGGTTATTCCCCGCACAAGAGCTATCATTCCTACAATGCCGCATAGAATCGTGCTGCCCAAGAACCACCGCGTTTGCCACCACGCAGGCACAATGGCGATAGCAATTTCCAAAGGCGCATCGTTCTTCGTGCCGTCGTTGCCCAGAGTCCATACGCGCAAGACATAATCGCCAAAGGGCAGTCCCGAATAGGTTGCTTCATTCTTTCTCCCGAGAGAAATCGCCGTTGTATCATAACCGACCATTTGAACCGCATATTCTACCCCACGCGCAGAAGCAAAGGTGAGCGCAGAAAACTCAAAACTGAGCTGCGTTTGGGTGTTATTGAAGGAAAGGCTTGTAGTAAATGCGCCGTTTGGAAGCGGAAGCGGAAGACCGGCAACCCGACAACCCGTCAGGACGATGTTACCCAGATGCGGTGCAATAAGCTGCCGTAGATTGTACGGATGAAATGCAACAAAACCACCAACACCGCCGAAGTACAGCGTGCCATCCCGTGAGCGCAATGCGGTGTGTTCGTTAAATTCGTCGGAAGGAAGTCCGTCGTAATGATTCAAAATCGTGAATTGCCGCGTTCCGTCTTGCCCACCGACACGGCACAGCCCTTTATTGGTACTCACCCATACTGCGCCGGTCGTGCCTTCCTCCAAAATTCCGAAGCACACGTTATTGGGCAAGCCGTTTTCTTCGTTGCATTGCTCAAATGTGCCGCCATTTGCGGTGTCAATAAGCCGCGCAAGCCCACCACCCAGCGTACCGCACCAAATATCGCCGTTAGAAGTTCGGCAGAGAGAAATAACTGCGGTGTTCGGCAAAGCGGTGGAATCGGGCAGTCCCCTCACGGTACGCGGAAGGAAGCTGCGAAATAAGCGCGTCTGCGGGTTATAGAGCATCAAGCCGCCGCCCCACGATGCAATCCAGAGCGTCCCGTCGGGATTTTCCTGCATCGCAATCACGTTCCCTTTCCGAAATCCCGAAAGCGTATCGGCTACGTCAATCAGTACGCCCTTTTCCGGCGAAAATGCGGTTAAACGCCCTCGTGTGCCTGCCCACACCGTTCCTTTGCTATCACAAAAAAGGCATCGAATAAAAGCGGCATCGCTGAGGTGTGGAATGGCAGAATAGGCTGCAAAGGTGATGTCTTCCGACACACCTGTCTTTGTCCCCACATACAGACCCGACCCCGTACCAAGCCAAATACGCCCGGTACTGTCTCTGCACATACTTCGCACAAGAAGATCGGCTTTGCTTCCTTTCAACGCATTTGCTTTGGTTCTTGGAATAACAGCCTGCACAAACTCTCCGATACGAGATTTCATGCGCTGTACGCCACTGCTACCGAAAGAAACCCAGATATTACCAACTTGGTCTTCGACAAACGTTTCAACCGCATTGTCGGCAAGCGAGGCTGCATCGCCCTCGGTGTGCTGAAAGGCGCGGAGTCGCCCCTGCAACTGATGTGCGGAAAGCATAGAAAGACCAACTGTATTAACGGCGCTCCAAAGATTGCCCTCGCGGTCGCGGAAAAGCGTTAGTACAGCATTGCCCGATATGCTGAATTTATCCGAAGCATGATGCCGCAGCAGCCGCATTGCTATTGGTGATTGAGAACGATGCTGTTTTTGCGGCGATGCCCGCTCAATCGGGATGCGTTGTATGCCGTTATCCGAACTTCCCAGCCACATTTCATCGTATTCCGGCATTTCGCATATTGTCCGAATATCGTTGCTCGCCAGACGCAATGAGGTTTTAGAATTGTTGGTGGAATAGTGCGTCCATTCTGCACTGATGGTATCCAAGCGAAAAACGCCATAATGCGACGTGGTGCACCACATTGTACCCAAGCGGTCTTGCAGAAGTTTTATCAGAGGGAAATTACGATGGAGAAAAGGGATATTGGCAAAGGGCAGTTGGTAGTTCTGGCAGCGACCTGTTTTGGTATCAACAGCGATCAGCGTTCCGGCAAGCGTACAGCACCAAAGGCGGTGTGGAGAAAAACAGTCGAGCGCCAGTGCCGCGATGGTATTTCCCTCATCGGAGCGCTTGGGTAGATTGAGATTGACGCTATTCCAACGTGAGTTAGCTGGCTGAGGACTACCTAACTGATTATCAACACTACCGAGCTGACACAACCCGGCGTTTGTCCCGCACCACACTGTGCCGGAGCGGTCTGTCAGTAACGCATAGACAGCATTTCCGGGTAGGCCCTTGGGGGCTTTTGCGATATGCTGATGGCGGGTCCAACGTCCTGACCGTGTATTGAAGCGGCTCACACCGAGCGAGCTTCCCACCCACACATTGTCGCTCGAATCCGCACAAATGGTAGTAACGTAATTATTCAAGAGGGAATTTGTATCTCGCAGAGAAACCTTATACGCACGAAATTTGTGTCCGTCAAAACGGTACACCCCGTCTTGTGTCCCGAACCAGAGAAATCCTATTTTGTCTTGGGTGGCGCATAAAACCGTACTTTGCTCTAAACCTTCCTCTGTGCCGTAGTGTGTCCAGACGAACGTTTGTTGGGCAGAGCAAGGCAGCACAAGGAGAAAAAGGAGCGTCAGGAAAATACACTGCCGCACGAGAAACTGATACAAAAAAATAGGCATGGCGCGGGGAGGGCTTGGATCAATCCTTCAAAAAAAATCCGCCAAATGACAAACAAGAAAATGCCTGGTCATTGGGCGGAAAAAGAAGTATCTGATAAATAATAACTACCCGTTCTATCGCTTCACTATACGGTCAACACCGTCTTCAGGGCAGCGTTTGCGGAGTTTGTAGGATGCCGATTGTGTGGTGATTGGCACGGCGAGCAAGCGCTCTTTTGCAATCAGGATACCGCACATTTTGCAAATACCATAGACTTTGTCCTGAATCCGCTGCAATGCCTCGTCCAGTTTTTTGATATAGTCCGAGACACGCTGCACGTGGGCGTAGAGTTTTTCTTTTTCCTGTGCATCGGTTCCTTGCTCTGCCATATGCATGGAGTAGGAAGCGTTTTCGTCTGCCATCTCAGAATTGGTGAGGTCGTCAAGGTTTTCGCGCAAAATTTGGAACTCTTCCATTGCCTTTTTGCGCTCCGCCTCGATGTGAACGCGAAACACATCAAGGTCTTTGTCGGAATAGCGAACCGAAGTGCGGTGCAAACGTGATGCCATCGGAACAGGCGAAAACTGCTCCGGCTCTTGCGGTACGTCACTGAATGCATCTTCGTATTCTTCCGCAACGGGTGTTTTGACAGGTTCAATCGGTCTGGAAACGACAGGCGGCGGCACAGGTCTTGTAGTGACCACAGGCGCGGGAGCTGGCTTGGAAGCCACGGGCGCTTTGGAAGCAGGAGCTTTTGCTGACGCTGTACTCGCAGAGGACGCTTTCGCGGGCACTGTTTTAGTCGGCACTGTTTTAGCTGGCACTGTTTTAGCTGGTGCTGCCTTCGTGGCGGCTTTGCTTGGAGCAGAAGCTGTCTTTGTCGGTGCGACTTTTGCGACTGTTTTTGCGGGTGCAGCTTTTGTCGTAGGAGCTTTTACTGCAGTTTTTGTTGTTCCTGACTTCGCGGGCGCTTTTGCACTGGCTTTTGCTGGTGCGGCTTTAGAGGCTTTGGGAATTGCCTTTGCTTTAGCTTTGTCTTTAGCGCTGATTTTCGCAGGGGCTTTCGTTGTTTTTGCCATAATGTGTTACTCCTGAAAGACTTCGTAAGCACCACGCCTCTTATTTCGCGGGCTGCCGAATGTGAAAGATACTCGTTATGCTGCTGTATTTGTTGGATGAAGAGACCGCAATTACATTTTTTGAATTGCTACTGAAATTGTTTCTTCGTTAAAATCAAGTGTTGTTTGAAGTTGATGCGAACTGAACGTAAGGCTTTGACATAAAGTTTCATCCTGCACGTAGGAACGCATTGCTTCCAAGGCGCTTTGTATCTCGCTTGAGGCGTTTACCTCCAGTGTGATGCGGTCTGTGACTTCAAATCCTGAATCTTTGCGCAGATTTTGAATCCGATTCACAAACTCTCGCCCTATGCCTTCATTGCGGAGCGCGTCGTTCAGTTCGGTATCAAGCGCAACCGTCATGCCATTGCCCGAAGCCACCAGCCAGCCTTCGATATCCTCATTGACAATTTCGACATCATCAAGAGCGATGGTAAAAGACGAGCCGTTTTCTCCCAGCGTGAGCGATTTCGTTCGTTCTAACTCCTTGATTTGTGCGGCGCTCAGAGTTTTTATCGCATCAGCGACTTTTTGTGTCTCTTTACCAAATTTTTTGCCAAGTGTTTTGAAATTGCCCTTCGCCGACTTTTGCACGATGTCCATATCGCCGGAAACGTATTCCACCGTTTTGACGTTAATTTCTTCCGTAATAATTTCTTGCACCGATTGAATTTGGCGACGTTCTTCCGGCGACGAAATCGGCACCAAGATGCGCTTTAAGGGTTGCCGAGTCTTGATTTTGGATTTCTCCCGAAGAGAACGCGCCAAAAATACGATATTTTGCGCTTTTTCCATGCGTAATTCTAACGCGGCGTCAATTTGGTTTTCCACAGGCATAGGCATCAGCGCAAGATGCACGGAGTCATGCGCTGTTGCGCCTTTAGTACGCTGATACAGAGTTTCCGCCAAAAAGGGCGCAAGTGGCGCAATCATGCTGGAAAGCGTCTGAAGCACCGCCTGAAGCGTTTGGTAGGCTGCCACTTTGTCCGCGTCTTTTTCGCCTTTCCAGAAGCGGCGGCGATTGCGGCGCACATACCAGTTAGAAACGTCGTTGATAGTGAACTCTTGCACGAGACGCATTGCTCGCGTGATTTCGTATTCGTCCATGAGGCGCAAAAATTCGCGGAGCGTGGAATTGAGTTTCGACAAAATCCAACGGTCAATTTCGGGACGCTCGGCAAACGAAATCTGCTCTTCCGCTCCCGTAAAAGCGTCAATGTTCGCATAGAGCGCGAAAAAGGCGTAGGTATTGGTCAGTGAGCGGAAAAAGTCCGCAATGACCGTTTTGGCAATATCTTCGCCGTTGAAAAGCGTCGGCTTCCACGGCGGATTATTCGTGATAAAGTACCACCGCACCGCGTCCGCACCGTATTTTTCCATCACATCGAAGGGGTCAACGACGTTGCCCTTCGACTTCGACATTTTTTGCCCTTCTTTGTCCAAAATCAGTTCGTTCACAATCACGTTGCGGAAGGACGGCGTACCAAAGACCGCCGTAGCGATGTTGTGCAGCGTGTAGAACCAGCCGCGCGTCTGGTCAACAGCTTCGCAGATGAATTGCGCGGGAAATGCTTTGTCAAACAGCTCTTTATTTTCAAACGGATAGTGCAGTTGCGCAAACGGCATTGCGCCGGAATCGTACCACACGTCAATCACTTCTTTCACGCGGCGGTAGGTCTTGCCGTTTTTCTCAAAAACAACGTTATCGGCAAAGGGGCGATGCAGGTCAAGTTCGATGCCGCTTGCAAGAGCCTCAGCGACCGAAACACGCTTCCCGCCTTGAAAGTCGGGATGTTCGTAAAAGCCTTGCTTCAGTTCTTCAATCGAGCCAACGGCAAAAATATCTTTTTCATTGCCTTCGCCCTCCGCAACCCAGAGCGGAAGCGGCGTTCCCCAATAGCGGTCGCGCGAAATTGCCCAGTCTTTCACTTCTTCCAGCCAATTTCCGAAGCGCCCTGCGCCGATTTCGGGCGGCTGCCAGTTGATGATATTGTTATTGGCAACAAGTTCTTCTTTGTAGGACGAGGACTTGATAAACCACGATTCGCGTGCGTAGTAGATAACCGGATTGCCGGTGCGCCAGCAATGCGGGTAACTGTGAAGGTAATCGTTGGTGGAGCGGTAGATTTTATCCGCTTTTTTGAGCGCAATCACGATGTCTTTATCTGCGCCTTCTTCGGTGCGTGTGCCGCCCGTCGTGGGGTCGGGGTAGGTGAAAGTCTTCACGGTGCGTCCGGCAAACTCGCCCGCTTTTTCGGTGAAGCGTCCGCCGGGACTAACGGGATTGAAAAATGGCAGATTGTACTTTTTGCTCATCTCGAAATCGTCTGCACCAAAGGCAGGCGCAAGATGCACCACGCCCGAACCGTCGCTTGCCGAGACGAAATCGCCTGCAAGAACGGTGTGCAAATCAGAAAATTCTTCGCGTGAGTAGGGAATCATGCCCGGGAACGGTGCTTCATAGCGTGTTCCAAGGAAATCTGCGCCTTTGAATTTCGCCAAAATTTCATATTCGCCATCCAATTTGCCAAGTAATGCCTCGGCAAGAACGAGTTTATCTTCAATGGCAATTTTGCTTTCGCCTTGCTTCATTTCTCGCTTATTCAGCACCAGCACGTAGTCCAGTTCTGCACTCACGGCAAGGGCAGTGTTGGAAATAAGTGTCCACGGGGTTGTCGTCCAGACGAGGATTTGTGCGCCTTCGATTGCCTTGAGCGGTGAGGATTCGACAGGCAATTTGATGTAGCAATTCGGGTCGCGCACGTCCTTGTAGCCGAGCGAGAGTTCGTGCGACGAAAGCGGCGTTTCGAGCGTGGGCGACTGCGGCGTAATGCGGAACGACTTGTAAATAAGACCTTTGTCGAAGAATTGCTTGAGCGACCACCAAACGGATTCGACGTATTCATTCGTGCAGGTGATGTAGGGATTGTCGAGGTCAAGCCAGTATCCCATGCGGCGCGTGAGTTCGCGCCAGCCTTGATTTTGCTCAATATTGGCATAGACAAATTTGCGGCAAGCCTCGTTAAATTTCGTTACGCCCAGTTTATCAATTTCTTGTTTGTTCGCCAGCCCAAGCTGCTTTTCAACGGCAAGTTCGACGGGAAGCCCGTGCGTGTCCCAGCCTGCTTGACGGGGGACGCGGTAGCCGCGCTGGGTCTTGTAGCGGCAAATCATATCTTTAATCGTCCGTCCCATGACGTGATGGATGCCCGGGCGACCGTTCACGGTCGGTGGACCTTCGTAGAACATGAAGACTTCAGCATCTTTGCGCTCATCAAGTGAGCGCTCAAACATTTTGTGTTCGTCCCAGAATTTCAGGGTTTCATGTTCGAGTGCGGGATAAGAAAAATCGTCGGGAAGCGGCGTAAACATTTTGCGTGGTTGTTGTTGAACAAAAAAACGAAGCCCTCAGTTTACGATTTTTGCCTCACAAAACAAAGATTTTTTTTTGCACATGAGCAGGGGAGCAAAAAACGGAGTGAAATCTTAAAGTTCTTGGGCCTTGAATTCAAGCGACACTCCATCTCATTCTGCACCTACCAACTCTCTCGCACTTTCCAAAGCAGCATTCGTGATTTCTTCACCGCTCAGAAGTCGTGCTACCTCATAAATGCGCTCTTCTTCTGTCAGCACGACAGCCGAGATACGAGTTGTGGTGGCGGTTTGGCGTTTTTCGACCATAATGTGCGTGTCGGCAAATGCTGCTATCTGGGGCTGATGCGTGATGGCAATAATCTGCGGATGCTTCGAGAGTTCCTTCATGGTCTTGCCCACTTTTTGCGAGATACGTCCGCTAATACCCGTATCAATCTCATCAAAAACCATCATCGGTAGGCGGTCGGATTCGGCAAGCGCCGCTTTGAGCGAGAGCATGACCCGCGAAATTTCACCACCCGAAGCAATTCGTGCCATTGGCTTCAATTCTTCGCCCGGATTAGCCGCAATAAGAAACTCTACTTTTTCGGCACCATTCGGATATGCCACAACGCGCTCTCCATCAAGCGTTACATACAGTGCATCGGGACTCATGCCGACGGACACTTCACGGGAAAAATTGACCGCAAAGCGAATGTGCGGCATTCCAAGATTTTGAAGTGTGGCGATAATGGTCTTTTCGATTTTTGCGGCTACTTTTTTTCGCTGCTCCGATAGTATTTGTGCGGCTTTGCCAAGTGTTTCGCGGGTTTCTTCGATGGTACGGGCAAGGCGCTCTTGTGCTGCCTCGAAATTTTCTGTCAATTCGGCATCTTTTCTCAATTCGTCCCATTTGGCAAAGAGTTCTCCTGCACCGCCATATTTTTTTCGTAAACGGGAAAGTTGCTGTAAGCGATACCGTATTTGCTCTAAGCGCTGGGGCTGAAATTCAATATTCTCGCGGTAATTGTGCGCAAATTTTGCGATTTCGCCAACGACAGCAATCGCCGACTGACATTCACTACGATATTCGGAAAAGTCTTTGTCAATTTCTGCCAGTTCGTCGAGAAGATTTTTCGCCGTTGCCAGACGGTCACGCACCGAATCGTCATCGTCATACAGCAGTGTCGTGAGACGATAGGTGAGGTCGTGCAGCTGCTCGGCATTTTCACGTAAGGCTAATTCCTGCTCAAGGCTTTCTTCCTCGTCGCGCTGCGGGTTTACTTGTTCAATTTCTTCAAATTGAAAACGACGAAATTCTGCCTGTTCCCGAAGTGCTTGTTCGCGCAAGGTCAGTTCCGAGCGCTCTTGAATGTGCCTGCGGAGCGTGGTAAATTGCTCTTGATACGCCTCCAAACGCGACAGTACGCCCTCGAAGTTGTCAATGAAATGGACGTGTGCCTCTGCACGGAGCAGCGATTGGTGTTCGTGCTGACCGTGAAAATCAACAAGTTGAGCCCCAACTTCGCGCATAATACCAACGGCAACAGGGGAATCGTTGATGAATGAGCGCGATGTTCCCTTTTCTGAGATTTCCCGGCGAAGTAATAATTCCTCGCCATTATGCTCAATCTCGTGTTCTAGCAGAATGGGTTGGATATATTTATTTCCTGTAATCACAAAATTTCCCTCAATGACGGCTTTCTGAGCGCCTTTTCGGACATATTCCGCAGAACCGCGTTCGCCAAAAAGCAGTAAAAGCGCGTCCACAATAATAGACTTTCCGGCTCCTGTCTCACCGGTAATAATGTTTAAGCCGCGACCAAGCTCAAGGTCAAGTTCTTCGATAAGCGTAAAGTGCCGTATAGTTAAGCGTTGAAGCATTATGTGTGCCGTCCATAGTGGAAGAAAGGTGGGCAGTATGTGTTAAGGGCGCGATACTGCCACAAACATGAAGCAGTAAAATTAGGAAAAGTTTGGGTGATTTCCTTCGGCGATTTCATCATTCTGTTGCAGATAACTTTTTTGCTGATGCGTCAGATACATTTTTTTCTTAAGCAGTGCTTGGGTTCAGGAAGTCTGCATATCGGACTGGCGGAAACAAAGGAGAACCTGAATGCTCAATAGAGAGAATAAAGAAATACGCTATTCTTTATTCATTTTTGACAACAATCGGCACGACACCAAGTTTCAAGCGTTGCGCCGTTTTAGCAAATGTATCCATTGCCTGTTTTGCTTCGGTAATCGTCGCAAAACAGCCTGCGCGAACCCGTTGATATTGTATGTTGCGGATCTTCTCAAAGAAAGGTTCCACACGAGCATCCGCAAGCCGCTGGTCGTTGGTAGCTGCTTTGCGCAAAGCATCCCGTATTTGCAGCGCATCTTTTTCTAGCGAGAGTGCACAAAATTGGATAATGTAGGGGCAAGGGCGCTGTGCATCAGCTTTATAGGAAATGGTCGCGGCATTAGGTTTCAAGAGCGGTTTGGGCAAGGGAGCTTCGGCAACAATATTCTCCGGAATAGCGGCAGCGGTATCTGCCGGCATGGAAGCACGAATGACAAATTCTCGCTGATAAATAAGGTCGTCTTTTTGTGGTTCACCTGTCCGCACGACCTGTACAGGCGAGCCTTCAATCAAAAAAGATTTATCTTCACCTGAGACTACACTCACAAAGTATGTTCGCTGTTTGCCAATCTCCACCATCTCGCCCGATAGTGCATAGAGATAGGCATTCGTAGCACTATCCACAATCACCACAGGAATAAATTCATTGAATGCAGAAGATTTGTTGCCCAATGACGGTTTCTTTTCTAATACCTCCACCGTGAGCCAGACGCGCGGTTGCGTGGGCGCATGAACTGGCGGTATGGCGGCGGTATCGCGCATTTGCGCAGCAGAAATCAAGGTCGTGACAATAGCGGCAAATAAACAGGTTAGAATAAAGTGCATTGAAGATTCATAAAAAGTGAACGTAAACAAAATCGTAGGTAGAAAGTCCTTTGGACACGTAACTTTCCTCAACGTTCTTACTGTGCCCCCTCACGTATCCACGTGCGAACACCGTCTATGTGATTTTGGGTGATACGGGTTTGGAAGGTCTGACGGTGCGATATGCGCGTTGCGGAATTGAAGTCTATGACCCGCATGAGGACGCTTCGGTCAGGATTTTTTGCCACCACAAGCCCCGGTGCATTAAAGACAACCTCGAAGTATGACGTGAGCGCCACACCGCCTGCTCTTGACTCGGTGCTGTGACATCCCGCGCTATTACAGGTGAGATTGAAGACAGGCAGCAAATGACGCTCGAAGCTGACGTTCGACGCAGGTATGACAATCTCCGCCGGATCGGTAATAGTTCGTCCACACGCCCATATTCCTAGCAGTGACGCTATGATTGAGCCAGCAAGAAGAAGAGGAATGAAGAGTCGAATGCGGGTTTTCATGCTGCAAATCTATGAATTTTTACGCATTTATTTGCAAAAGTTCGCTCAGTGCGAAAATTGTCCGGTCAGCACGGTTTTCAGAACGAGGAGTTTGGTGAGGATTAAACCAGATTGCGTGCCACCCTGCTCCCAATGCGCCCACCACATCGGTTTCGTAGTGGTCGCCTACATAGACGGCTTCGTGCGCATATACGCCAAGTTCCTTCAAGGCATGGTCAAAAATAGCTTTATGCGGCTTCATTACGCCAAGCTCGCCGGAAAGTATTGCCGCCTCAAAGCGCTCCTCCCAGCCGAAGCGGGCGATTTTACCACGCTGCTGCTCGCTAAAGCCATTCGTGATGAGACCCAAACGAAAACGTTTTCCGAGTGCGTGTAAGATTTCATCCGCATCGGGAAGAAGTTGCCAGCCGTCGGCATAAAGACTCAAATAGGTCGCACCCATGTTTTGCCCAAGCCTTTCCGCATCTTGTTCCGTAAAACTTGGAACAAGTTCACGCAAGGGCAGGGCAAAACGCTGCCACTTGAGGTTGTCAGCACTAATACGTTCCATAGCAAGATCATGCCAGAGAACCTCATTCCAATGGCGGTAGGCGGTAATAAAACGTTCGGGCGTTTCTCTGAATATCGTACCTATACCCGGTTCGTCAAAATAGGTGGGAAGAAATTTGCTGATTGCTTTGCGCTCGGCGGCAGTATGGTCAAGCAAGGTGTTGTCGAGGTCGAAGACAATCGCTTTGAGATGAGGAAAGTGCATGGTCGCTTGATTGATGAAGGAAAAGTGTGCTACAAATATCGCACATCCCTTGCGCCATGACAAATGAAAATGAACATTCTCGTTGCAGATAGCCGGAAGAAAAGACAAATACTGACATTCACGATGGTTAGAATACGCTGCCCCGATGGGCTGTCCCGCTTGAAGGATTCTGCGCAAGTACCCTGATAGAACAGTTCTACCCTTTCAAAAGCGCAAGCCGCTCGCCATTCCAGCCCGGAAAGAGTTTCGTGCTGTCTGTGATGCCTAAATGTTTCGCAGAAACTTCGGCAAAAATAGAGCGAAAATCCGTTGTTACCGGCACGTCGCGCCCATCGGCGAGATTTTCAGGTACAAGAAGTGGCACGTTACCATGCACCTTGCCGCCATCCATTTGATTACCAAGCACAAAGAGGCAGGAAGCTCTTCCGTGGTCAGTGCCGCCGGAGCCGTTTTCACGGACAGTACGTCCAAATTCCGTCATCGTCATCAGCACAACGTCGTCTTGGTGCGGCTCAATGTCGTGCCAAAAGGCTTCGATAGATTCCGCCAAATCTTGAGCCCGGCGCGAGAATGTGCCGTTCAGAGTGCCCTGTTGCACGTGCGTATCCCATCCGCCGGATTCTGCGAAAGCAATTTCCAAACCGACATTTGCCTTGATAAGCTGTGCTATTTGTTTCATGCTGTCGCCAAGCGGAGAAGTAGGATACGTCACACCTTTGGCGGGCGTGTAGCTTTTCAGATTGGCTTCCGAAAGAATTTTTATTGCATCAAAACTATCCTGCCCTGTGCCGCGTAAGATTTTCTGCGAAGTCTGTTCATAGAGCGATTCAAACCCCTTGCTGGATGTGTTGGCAAGCGCCATTGCGGCTGCATTATTCCCACCGCCCACACGCACACCGAAATCATCAAGCCTTGCGATAGCCAGTGCCGGAGCGTCGCCGTAGAGTGAGCGCGGCATAGCGGAAGTCATCGCAACAGCGCTAAAGGGCGTGGTTTCAGCTTTGGACGAGGTGCTGTGCATGAGGCTACTTGCACGATTGAGCCAGCCGGAAGCAGTACCTTTGCGGTCTGGCGTACCAGTCTCCATGTAGTCTTGTGCATCGAAGTGTGAGCGCGTTGTGCTTGGCGAACCCATGCCATGCACGATAGCAAGTCTCTGCTCACGGTAGAGCCGCTCCAATGCCGTTAGTGAAGGGTGCAGCGCAAATTTTCCATCCAAATCAATCAACTGCCCTTTTGTTTTTCCGGCTTGCATGGCTAGGCGTGGACGCGCCTGCGCGAGATTTGGGTCGGTGAAAGGCGTTACCGCCATCAGCCCGTCCATTGCACCACGTTGGAAGATGGTGACGAGAATTTTCTTACGCTTCAGCATACTCGTTGTGGATGCGGCAGCAGCACGAGTCAGGAAAAGTGGCGTTCCGCTTGCACCGAAGGCAACTATCGCCATGCCGCTTGATTTCAGGAATGTTCGTCGGTTCATCGTGATTCTCCGAAGTTATTGGTAAATGTTCATTCGGTTAGACAAATGAGCAAAGCGAACGATTCACGCAGTCTGTTCCGCACGACAAAAATTCTGCGGATGCTTTTACTGGACTGCTTCCTGTACTTCCACCCTGATTGAGCGATTATAGAAGCGCCCTTCCGGTAACGTCGGATCACTTTTGAGAAGACTCAGAATTCTATCCTGTACGTCTTTGGAGACTCTGGCGCGGTCATTGGGCGCACCGAGTTTTTGCTGAAATGCTTGTAAACGCGCCGCACCGGAATAGGAATCAAGCGCAACGGTTGCTTGCGGAGTGAGGCGAGATTTGATGCTTTGCAGAACTGTTTCAGCCTGCGAATCAGTATCAAAAAATCCGATGGTGTAAATGATAATGCGCTTGTCAGGGGCTTTAGTGCGCTTCTTATCGGCATATTTTATCACTTCGACAGGCACCGAGATAATAGGCGATTCTGCATCACGGTTATCTACATCGGTGATACTGAGGTGAATATCCATGCTACCGGGCGAAGTCGGGATATTTCGTTGGTCTGCATCAATATTCCACGTGTACTGCTCAGGATACGTGTTTCCGCCTGTAAAAGCGTGCAATACACGATCTTCGCGTCCTTCAAACGTTGAGATTTCGAGCGACCATTGCTTCAAGCCCGGTCCGGCGAGAATATTGAGTCCCAGACGCAGTGTGGGCGGGTTTACGGCAAGCTGGACGGTCTCGAAACTGACGGGTGCGAGAATTTCAGGTGTCGTAGAACTAAGTTCTACGCGGCGATTCTCTGCCAATGCTTCCTCTGCGCTTAGGTTTTGTGCAGCAACGGAAGGCTTTTCCGGCAACTCACGCTTTTGAACGATGATGCGCTTTGCTTGAATTTTCCAGACATCCTGCAAATAATCACTCACCGCCTGTGCGCGTTGCTCGGAAAGGCGCTGATTTCCTTGCTCCGCGCCGAAATTGCTGTTGCAGCCCGTTACGAATAATACGGCGGCAGGATTGGTCTCCATGCGCTTCCCAACGATATTGAGCAGTGTATAATAGACTTCGACCGGCTTTGCTTTTTCTAATGGGTCTAATCGGAAGTTGATGCGCTCATTTGCCGTCAAGCGCCGATAACGTCCGGGGATGACAGAGGAATTTTCATTGAAAAAGATATACGGCAACAATTGATGCTGTTTTGTGGCTCGAAATTCTTCGACACGAACAGTAGGATTCGCAATTTCTTGCTTGCCATCCGCCAAAATGCCTTTCACATCTGTCAACCGCACCGACAAACCCGATGAACGCAGTTCCCGCAAATCACTTTGAATTTTTCTACGCTCTTGCGCAATTTCTTTTTCGAGAGTTTGAAGTTTTTTTAACTGATATGCCTCAGCATTGAAGCGGGTTGCGCGGGCAGGATACCAGCGAAAGGCAACGCTTGCGTGAATGTTGTCGAGTTGCCAGACGATATCACGTCCTGTAACATCCTGCGCAGAAATAACGTTGGTCAGCCCACGGGAGTAGAAAAATTCCGGCGCAATCGTCAGCGATTGTGCTGCATTGACGGGCAGTTCGTAGCCGATGCCGCCCATGAGTGCTATGCTCAGATTTGCTACTCCCCATGCTCGAACGCTTGGTAGAACACCACCTTGAGGATTACGAGTGCGATAATTGCCCGATTTGAGACCGTCATCAAAACGACCGTAGCTTGGTTCCAACAATTTTTCGATTTGGTCATAGCGTTTCAAAAAGAAAAGGTCGCCTCGTGCCCCCAGAAAAATGTTCAAATTCTGCACAGGACTAATACCCAGAAAAAGCTGTAACCCTGCTGTGGCAAGCTGCGCATCAAGCACACGCTGAAATTTTCCAATGTCCGAATTGCCATCATTTGAACCAACCGCCCATGATTCCGGCACCGAGAGAAGTGAAACATTGTGCTGTACGACACTTGCCCGCGCGTCCAGATGGAGCCAAGGAAATATCGGCAATTCACCAATTAAACCGCCATAGCCTCCGAAACCACTACCTTCGTAATATGGTGTTAGGTTGCCTCCTAATCCCGGAATTTCATAAAAATTCACACGCGGGCGATTGAGATTGCCGCCCAGAAAAACTCCGAGGCGTGCGTCCATGCGCTCGTCGGGTGGAGTTTGGGTGGCAGTGGAGTCAGTAGCAGACCAGAGTGTGCTTGTCAAGAGCAAACAAGCTCCAAAAGAAAGCAGCAGCAGACGTTGGAAAATGTACATATCGAATTTCAGTTACTCAGGAAAAGAGATTTTGCCCATTGAAACAGTGGGAACGCCCTGCCGATTGCCAAAACTGGTGCGCCCGCCGCAGAGTGTTTCATTCGCCAGTACAGCAAAAAGGACTGCTTCTTTCGCATCGCCGGCGATACCGAGGTCATCGGTTGTACCAAATCGGACTGCCTTTGGCAGTGATGCTCGAAGTGCCGCCACAAGTGCGGGATTATGCACACCGCCGCCGCTTAAATAGACACTATACGGTTCTTTGGAATCGAACGTTTGTCCAATAGCTTCGGCGACAGTTTCAGCGCTGAATTGCACCAGTGTAGCCATAACATCTTCGGCAGGCATAGCACTGAGAAAAACACGATGATCGGCAGCTACACCGTCTAAATATGCCATGTTGAAGAGTTCCGGTCCGGTTGTCTTGGGAAAAGGTGCATCGAAAAAGGGGTGATTTTTTAGTGCTTTCAGAAGTCGTTCGCTGGAGCGCCCGGCAAGCGCAATAGAGCCATTCGCGTCGAAGGCTTTGCCGTACATACGCCGCGCGTAGGCATCGAGCATTGTATTGCCGGGACCGGTGTCGGTCGTAAAAATAGCGCTCGCATCAAGCGTTTTGGGCAGATAGGTGAAGTTTGCAATACCGCCCAGATTGAGCATGATACGATTTTCACTTTCGCTCGAAAACATAAAATAGTCGCCATAGACCGCAAGCGGAGCGCCTTCACCGCCCGCAGCGACGTGCTTTTGCCGGAAATCACTGAACGTAATAATACCCGAGGCTACGGCTACATGGTCGCCATCGCCAATTTGCAGCGTCGCATTGGGAAAGCCGCCTTCGGGAAAATCATATTTTTTATGCAGGGATTTGGGAGCGTGCAGGACTGTTTGCCCGTGCGAGGCGACCGCATCTACTTCGTCGGGGTCAATACCCCATTCGCGGAGGCTTCGCGCCACCATTTCCCCATGCAAGCGTCCTATCCAAGCGTTGAGAAGCGTAAGGTGCTGAAAATCTACCTGCTCTTTGGCGAAGACACTCCGAATGGCATTTTTTACCTCATCGGAATATGGAACGGTGGTAAAATTTTCCACAACGACCTTGGTATCGCTTCCTGCACCGGAGATTCGGCAAAGAGCAATATCTAAACCGTCCAGCGACGTACCGCTCATAAGCCCGATAATACGGCGTTCCTGCTTTTGGGCGCTGGCAAGCAGTGATTCAAGGTTCGTACTGATAGGATGCGATTTCATGCAGTCTCAAAAGAATCGTCAAAGAGAATATGAATTATTCGTATTTCCGCCATGCACCAAGCATTGCACCGCAGAGAACCGCATCGGCAAAGACATTTCCTGCATTGATAAAACTCAGTTCGATAGAACGAAGCGAAAAAAGGTCAATCTGCACAATCGGGAAAAACGTAAATCCCAGCCAGAGCAAAGCAGCTACGGCAACACCGTGTAAGGCATTATCAATGTTCAGTTTCGTAAACAGCCACGCCGTAGCATAGCAAGAAATCACGGCTCCGACAAACGAAACAATATACGGCACAACAGGCTGCTTGTCGAAGTCCGCAGCTTGCTTGGCTATTAACTGCATCCAGCGATTACCAAAAATACCATACCAACCGGCTCCAATTCCCTGCTGCAATACAGCAACAAGCCAAACGGCTATGTGATTCATTTTGAGAGTTTTCATACTATTTCCTTACTAATACCAATGAAACAAGAATAAATTTTATGCTTCTTCAGGAATATAAACCGCATAACCACGAGGCGGTGCCCAGAATTCACCACGTCCACTGCCGTCAGTGACTTGTACTTTCGGCGCACCATCGGCGTTTTCCGTCCATGCAATAGGCTTAAACGAGGTATTGCGCCAGCGTGTCTGCACCCGCGCTCCGTTCCAACCTTCTTCGGTGGGCTTGCTGTTCAGGACATAGAGCAAACCTTTGCGCACGTCCCAGCCGTTGCGTTGCATGATATAGAGCGAATTATCGAGATAAATCACCGAACTCATTCCGCCGGCGTGCTCTTGATGTGCTTGCACAAGTGCTGCAATGCCGTTTGGAGTATCTTCTTTGGCGAGATTCCACGTGAAATAATCTTGCCAGAAGACGCAGGGATAGCCTTCGTGGGTGAGAATAAACGAATACGCCATGAGTTTATCATTGACAATCGGGTGCTCACGCACGATGTCGTGATTTTCAACAAATGTAACGGCATCGTCCGCACGGCTTGTGAGCAGTGTTCCCGGATGCGGCAGATTCCGCAGCGACCAGCCGGGCGTGTCGCACATATCTTTCAAGCGTCCGCGTAGGGGGAAATCAAAAGCGCGGACAGGATTGTCCGAGGTAGCATTAACGCGGTTCAGCCAATCATCAATGACGGTCTTGCTATCCCAGCACTCTCCCACACCAAAGGGCTTATATATTTCGCCGTTTTTCATGTAGCGAATGCCTTGAATCGCATCAATGAGCCACACGCCAAAGCCTTTCACAAAATCATAACGGAAGCCGTCAAAACCTATATCTTCAATGAGGAATTGTGCAAACTTCAAGATTTCTCCATAAACGTAGGGATTGTAGTGGCACAAATCCGGCATTCCACCAAAAGGGTCTTCGTCGTGGGAGCGGAATGTAGAGGGGTGAAACGCTTCCCAATCACGCGGAAATTTCCCACTTTTGGGCTCAAATTTCGTCCAGTTTTTTTGTTCCGTAATAGGATTTACTTCCTCTTCATCTGCGCCATTGTTGTGATTCAGCACGAGATCGGCATATACTTGCATATCGTTATCGTGCGCTGTTTGGATGAGCGCCACAAGGTCTTTTTTTGTGCCAAACCATGTTGGAATGCCACCTTTTTGGTCGTACTCGCCCAAATCGTAGTAATCATAAGGGTCATAGCCCATAGACTGACCACCGACATTTCCCGCCTTACTGACTGGTGGCAGCCAAAGTGCCGTAAAACCAAGTTTCCGCAGCGACGGGATATTCTCCTTGACAAAATTCCACCACTGATGTTCTTTATTTTCAAGTTTTGGGCAATCCCAATAGAAGGCTTGCATCATTGCGCCCATAATCGTCTCTCCTCAAGAAATAATCGTAAAAATAAACACCTTAAATTTGCTGTTCGGCAGTCTTTACAAAGCGAAGTGTACTTAGCAAAGCGTGATAATATTTGCCACAGCATTGTGAGCAAATGCACACAAACAACACGCCGACAAAAGTACGCAGGCTTTGGCAGAAAACCAACGTTCTTTGAAGCAGATAGTAAGTTTTCACAAAACGAGAAACTTCTTCACAAATCGTGTTTGTACAATTACGGTAAATTCTCTATTTTCAACATTCTGTACGCTCACTTGTGAGCTACTTACATTTTGCAATTCACTAGAACATATTGGTCACAGTGCTAAATTTTTCTGTGTTTCGGCTGTTTTACATCATATACCCTATGAACCTACGAGTCCTCTCTCTCGGTGGAATGGTGCTCCGAACAATTCTCTTGGTATGCTGTTTTTGCATTTTGGGAAATATTTTTTCTTTATCTGCTCAAACTCAGTCGTATCGACTTATTGAGACAATCAAAATCGGACAAAAACTTGGACAGCGCTTTCAGCCTACCCTTCAGCCCTGTGCCATTGGAATTGATGAGCAGCGCCATCGTGCCTATCTAGCTTCTGCTCTTTCTCCGACCTTTCCCATTCTTGACATTGACAGTGCGAAACAGATCGGCGTTTTTGCTTCTCCACTAGCACCAAACAATGAACGACTAAGTATTCTTGTCAACCCCGTCAATGGCTTGCTCTATTTTTTTTCCAGTGAGGCATTCCATGATTCTTTGAAAACCCTCTATGCGGTGAATCCTACGCACAATGTTGTTGTTACCACCTGCACCTACACGACTGGCGTTCAAGATATAGCTTTGCATCATCGCCAGAACCGTTTGTATATTGCCGATGGTTCCGTTTTGCGAGTGTTCGACGGTACGACACTTGAGCAGAAAGATACAGTTGTTATGCCCTTTGTTATCGGCTGCATCGCTCTTGACTCCTTGCATGACCGCCTTTATACCGTTGCCAAAGATCCGACGACGGGCGGTCAGGGGCGTTTTATGATGCACACCCTTACCAGTCCGCACTCACTCGTCAAAACGCTTACGTTTCCAAGCACCGCGCCTATTCTTCGTGCTTTTGTGGATACGAACTGGAATCGCTTTTTGCTGGCAACGCCGACTCAAGTACGAATTTTCCAACTTGGCAGCAACGCGCTTGTGAAAAATGTTCCTTTCAATGGCACATACTCTCACTTTGTATATGCGCCGTCCAATGAGCGCTTTTACGCAATGAACGACAATGGTTATGCCGCGCACGGCGAACATGGGCAATTTGGGAAACTTCTTTCTCTGGGCTTTATTGACGAAACGCGAGATTCTATCAGGCTTGGATTGAAGCCCTCCGGTTTAGCACTCGACGAAACACGAGCACGCCTAGGCGTTGTCGCAGAGCAGCAATCAACTGTTTTTTGGTATGATATGAACACGCTCAAGTCCGATATGACGACCGAGATGGCGTATCATTTCGATGATCTGACGCTTGCCCCTGATGGAATGACGATGTATCTGGCGAATCATCTTGGTAAAAGTCAGCGGCTATGGTTGTATAGTTTCATCGGACAAGAGCTCAATGATGTTCCTACCGGCACATGGACGACCACCTTTGCTACCGACTCGGCGCGGGGTCGTATTTTTGCGCTGGCACACCAAGAAAACGCCGTCTATATTCTTTCGACTTTTACGAATACTGCCGTTGGTAAATCTCCTATCTTTGGATACAAAGAACAGCGTAGTGAAGCACTTTCCACCATGTGCCTTGACCGAGTAAAGCAAAAAATGTATGTCGCTATGCCGGAATATAAAACGATTGCTGTCCTTGACCTTGCAAGCTCGGCTACCGAGAAATCTCTTAAAATTTGGGGCTATAATTTCAATGCAAGTGAGAGTGGAGTTGGCAAAATTCAAATAGCCTTTGCTCCTGCCGTCAACAAACTTTATGTACTCCGCACCAACCAAAAACGGCTGAACATATACAATCTCAATACATCCGTCCTTATTGATTCACTCAATCTCGCTAATCACTGGACTTCTGCAATGAGCCTATGGGCTGAAAATCTCCTTGCGTACGATGCCGTCGGTAAGCGTATCTTTGTGGGTGGAGTAGGAGTAGATTGTAACACGAATCGTCTGAGTGGGCAGGTATTAAGTGGTGCTTCGCGCTTTTTAGGCTATAACAATAAAGAAACAATTTTGTATTCCATTACTCAGTCCGGCACTGCACTGAATGTGCAAGAGCATGACCCTCAAACTCTTGCCGTTACTGCCTCAAGACCGCTCTACAACACATCGGAAGCGATTTCTCCTCTCGTCTATCTGGATTCTCGTCGAAACCAACTCCACTTGCTTGACCGCTTGGAAGGTGTACTGCACCGTTATGATGTCAAAAATCTGGTGGGAGCTACGCTTGCAAAAGCTGATGGCGAAGCCGATGTCACGCTTTCTGTCTTCCCTAACCCAGTCAATAGTCAAGCAACGGTGCGCTTCGGCGTAAAACGCAAAGAGAAGGTGCGCATTGCTGTTTTTGATAATGTCGGGCGTGAAGTGAGCGTTTTAACGGAAGGTGAGTACGAACCCGGCACACATACCATTACACTTAAAATTGAGAGTACATCCTTCATTACCCAAAATTATACGTTGCAGCTGAAATCGCCCACAATGTCTTACACGAAGGTATTTCAAGTCAGCAAGTAAACAGAAGTATCTGCCACCATCTTCTGCTACAAAAGGGGCGGTTCAATGGTCTCCCAGTCGTCTTCATCGTGAAGATTGACAAACGAAACGCCGCATTGGTTGTTAAATAATCGGTAGAGGTCGCTGACAAGCTCTTCAAAGGTCGCATCTTCCGCACCGCACGTTTTTCGTCCGAAGCCAACATAGACAGTCAAAGAATTGCCTTCTTCATTGTTTCGTAGAATAATATCGTCGCCTTCGCGGGCTACTTGTGCCATACGCTCCAGAATGACGCGACATTTTTGCTCAAGGGTAAGCACAAGCTTGGAGTGCTGTTGGGATTGGTGGGTGGTTTTCATAAAAGTATCGTCAAAAATAGGTCAGTCGGTGGTGAAGCGTACAAGGATAAAGCGTAAGCGTAAGAAATAACAACAACTTCTCAATGCAGATAACCAAAATGGCGAAGCAAATAAGTGCGGGATAAATATACAATTTTCTCTCATTTCAACACAACCTGTTTTCTACCTATTGCTGCCAATACGTGCTTGTGCGAGTGTGATAATCTGTTCGGTTTGCTGGTCAATACTCAACTGCGATGTGTCTATTTCCACTGCGTCCGCTGCTTTCCGAAGTGGGCTTACTAAGCGCTCTGTATCTTGTTTATCGCGTTCATGGATTTGATGGCACATCTCCTCTAGTGTTATCGCGTGGCTGCCGCCATCAGTTCCCGTCAACTCTGCTAAACGGCGCTTAGCCCGCTCCTCCAGCGAGGCGATTAAAAATACTTTCAGTTCTGCCTCCGGAAAAACGACCGTACCAATGTCACGTCCATCCATCACGACACCACCATTCTGACCCATTTCGCGTTGACGCTTTGTCATCGCCTCGCGTACCGAAGGCAGAGCGCTCACGGCACTGACGAGTTTTGTGACTTCAGGCGAGCGTATTTCGTTGGTGACATCTTCGCGTCCCAGAATTGTGCGTTGCCCATCGGGGGTTGTCGTTAGTTCCAACCGATATTCTTTCACAATGGGCATCAAATCTGAGTTCGTAAGCGAGCGCTCCTCTCTGAGAGCAGCTAGTGTGATAGCCCGATACATCGCACCGGTATCAATGTAGATATAATGTAGTGCCTCTGCTACACGCCGTGCGGTCGTGCTTTTGCCCGATCCTGCCGGACCATCGAGGGCAATAATAATACGCTTTTCGGGTGGAGTATGCAATGCAGCCGTTTTCATAGTGGTATGAACAAATAATGGCGAAAGACAGAAACAAGATGTACAAGATGTGTGGAACGGATTCGGACTATTCCTCAAAAATTCGTCGCAATATCTGTAATTGCGCGCACATCCACAAAATTTTCCACGACATATTCCGCGCCCGCTTGGCGGAGCGTTTGTATGCTGACTGTGCCTGTTGCGACGGCTAGTGTCTTGATACTGTGAGCTTTGGCGCAGCGAATATCGTTGAGTGTGTCACCGATAATGAGTGTGTTTTCGGAAGAAAACTTTTTTCCTTCTCGTGCCAGACGAGTGTAATGCCTATTTGCCCGTTGCAAGGCAATCGGCGGGAGCATAGCACGGTCTATGTGGTCGGAGCCAAAAGCTCCAATAGGGAAATAGCTGTCCAGACCGTGCGGACGGAGCTTGAGATATGCCGTTGATTCAATATTGCCCGTGAGTAAAGCAAGCGCAACGTCCTCCCGTGCCGCAAGGGTCTCTATGAGCGTACGCACGCCTTCGAGTAGCTGCATAGTTGTCGGTGTCGAAAGTGGTTCTGTATGCGCAGTGAGAGTTTGATGTATTCTCTCTTTTTGCTCTTCGACCATCGTTATCGGCAGACCAAGCGTTTGTGCTACTTCTGTCATGATTTGATAATCGGTTTTACCGCCAAGTTGGAATTCAAAGTCTGCCGGTAGCACAACGGAAAATATTTCTTCTACTACTTTCCGCAACATGGCGCGAGAAGCTGTGCGTTCCACAGAAACAAGTGTACCGTCAATATCAAACAATAAAAGTCTCATTTGGTAGCAAAGAATGATGAAAAGGATGATTTATGGAGCTGACTGCCTTGCATTTTTGCCACTATTGCGAAGCATAATTTCCACCATGCGGCAGTAAAAGCGCCCTTCGGGAAGATCGTTGTCGTACAGCAGGACGGATTCGCCCAGACCGTTCATCGTTTTGCGCGAGGTATTCATACCTGAGAACATATCGGAAACAGTTTTTGCGCGGTCGGTAGAAAGACGTTTGTTGTATGCGGCATCGCCTACGCGGTCGGTGTAACCAATGATAAGTGCTTCTGTCTCAGGTTTGATACGGCTTTTGACAACATTGATAATTTGAGCATTTTGATTACTCAGTGTTGCTTTATCAAAATCAAAAAAGGTGAGTGCAAAACGGCTTATTTCTTCATCTTGTCCGCTATCTTTGAGTGCTATGTTTCGGCTTGTCGAATCAGAAATTGTACGAACATCGCGCAATGACTCTGACGAAACAAGGATTGGCAGGGTTTGGGTGCTCACAAATTGCCCTGCACGATTGATTGCTCGTAGGCGAAACTGCATTTGCGCAATCTTACCAATAGCACTGATATTACGCAAGTCGGCACTGCTCAGGCGATACTCTTGTGTGAGCGGAGGCGCACCACTGCCGGAAAGCGTTGTAATAATGCGCTGTTTGGCAAGTGTAGATGCGGGTGCAGCCAGTACGTCAAGCGCCCACTCGGTAATATCCTCTTGCGATGTAGCCATACAAGACAGTCTCACCAAATCAGGCTCGGCTGTGAAAAGCACCTCGTTGCTGGCAACGGGCGACATTGCTTCTTGCGGCTCCAGGAAAAGTTCCACACGCCGATTCTCAGCAGCGCCGTCAGCATCGGTACTATTCGAGGCGCGTTCCGGCTTGCTTCGGGCTTGCACCTTCAGGCGCTTTTCGTCAATGCCCCACGTAGCGGTAAGGTATCGTCGTACCGCCTCTGCACGCTCTTGTGAAAGTCGCATATTACCTCGCTCTGCGGCAATATCACTATTGCAGCCAATGATTCGAGCAGTGAGCTTGGTATCGGCTTGCAAACGGTTCCCAAAAATGTTCAGTACATGGTAGTAATTCTCAATGCCGCGTACCTGCTTGGCTTTCAAACTTGCTGTTGTTACGGTCTGTGCAAAGGTTGTTTCGTCAAAGCTACGTGTTTGCTCGCGGGCAAGAAGTTGGTAGCGTAGGGGTATTTCGGCAGAATTTTCCTCGAAAAACACATAGTTCAAAAGCGGGCGAATAAGCGTGGTGCGTACTTCTCGTGCTTTGAGTGTGTCGCCTGCACCAAGGGCTAGCGTCGCGCCGGTATTGTCCAGAAATGTTGCACTTACCGCAGCACTGATAGCTGCTGCTGCCCCTTCGCCAAGAATTGGTACAACAATAGACTTCTGTACTCCCGCAATATCCATACGGATACCACCATTTGCCACACCAACGTTTATGGGAGCAAAGGTTATTTTTGCAACCAGACTGTCACCCGCTTCAAGGCTGAAAGGCGCACGTCGGCTGAGAGTAAGCGAGAACTGCTCCGTGTCGGGTCCTGATTTTTGAGCGCGTGCGATAGTGAGGGGAAGCGTTCCGGTGTTACGCAGTATAGTGATTGTGGTATCAAATGTCCGGCGTAAGAGCCGTGTTCCAAAACTAACGCTGGGAGCATTTTCAAAACCTTTTGCATTACTTTCGCCGCGAATGGTGCTGCGTAGTGTATCCGTCCATGTAATAACTTCGAGTGTAGCTGTTCTGAGACCTCGCTCTTTGGGAGCAAAGCGGAATTCCAAGGCTTTCGCACCACCACTTGGGACATCGAAGGGTGGTAAGCCGGAGACAAGGGAAAAATCTTCTGCGTGGGAACCCGTAAGTCGAATTTCTTGAACGCGCACAACAGATTTATCAAGGTTTGAGAGTATGGTGCAGACAGAATCTTTTACCATACCAAGCATAATCGCACCCATGTTCACGTCGCGTAGCGTTGCTATCGGTGCTATGACATTGAAAATCTTGGAGTTTGCTTCTTGTAAATACCCTCCGCCAATATCCCATACCCGACCGACAGCGTCAACGCCTGCCCCGACAATGCGAGAACCATCGGGACTAAATTCGGCATGATGAAATCCACCCGCTTCGCCCGGAAGTGTTAATTCTAATTCGCCCGTTTGAGCATCCCAGACCCGTACCCCGCCATCGCTGGCTGCGGTGACAATGCGCCTTCCGTCGGGACTATACCGCGCCGACCAGACGTTTCCTTTGTGTTTTAACTTAAGAAGCTGTTTTTCCGTTTTTGCATCCCAAACGCGAGCAGTATTGTCAAAACTTGCCGTCACAATGCGCTTTTCATCTGCGCTAAAACTGGCGAAGGTTACTTGGTCTTCATGTCCGGCAAAGTATTTGATATTCGTCGCTGCATTGCTCCAAAGCCGTGCTGTATAGTCGCCACCAGCCGTGAGTATAACTTTACCATCCCGGCTGAACTGTGCAGAATAGAGCCAGCCACCAGCAAACATGGTAATAAAGCCATACGGACGCGGTAATGCTCCCTTCCATCGAATAGCCAGACCGTTGTCGGTGGTACTGACGATTTCCGTACCGTCGGGTGAGAACGTACCGAAGAGAAAACGCTGCTGATCTTGGTTTGTGAAAGATAATTTTTCTGAACCGAACATTTTTCCTTGACTAAAAAAGAACTGACGCAAGCCCTGTCCATACGCTGTATGCAAGGGAGCGCCTGTTTCAGCATCCCAAAGGCGAATAGTATTGTCGTAGCTCGTCGTTAGAATGCGCTTTTCATCCGGGCTAAACTCAGCCGATGAGACAAAACCATTGTGTCCCTCGAAGGATTGCAATACATTACCGGTGTAGGAATCAAAAATCTTTGCCGTGCGGTCAGCACTGGAGGTCAGTACCTTCGAGCCATCTTTGCTAAAGGCAACGGTAAAAAGCGAACCCAGATGTGCATCTAAGGTAACAGCGGGTTCTATTGAGACTTCTTGAGGAGTCCAGACCTGTCGTGCGCGGACAAGCATCGGGCGGGCATTACCTGTCAAGAGTCGAGTAGAAGAAACGGGAGGCACTCGCCATGGAGAGCGCAAACCGCTTGTTTTTGGCGTGATTGATTGCCAAGAAGTACCCATATCAAGGCTGTAATCTAACGCAACATTATCCGACGGCATTAAGCCTGTCCACGCAATCACCGTATCTGCACCGGAATACAGCGTTGATGCGCCCTCCGGCAGGATGACTTGCATTTGTTGGGTAGAGGCTGCTTGCTTGTTGCCATAGACAGCTCGCGCAAAGATGGATACCGGAGCGCACATATCGGTACGAATGTCAATTCGAGCTATATGCGGCAAAGAATCTATACCCGTAAAGCCGACGGTGAATGTTGCCGTTTCGTCAGCCTCTAGGCGGAGAGGGAGTTTCAAACCACCGATATCGAAGAGCGCATTGTTTGTTTCAATGCCGAGAATGGTGACAGGCTGGTAGGTTGCCCGCAACGTAATACGCTGTCCCTGTGAATTACCCATACTAACGTCGCGGAAGGTCAGTGAGCGTGGTGTCGGTGCTATGCGAACGAGCGAAGAGTTCGGTGCAACGTAGCGGACGGTTGCCACGGTGGAGCCGGCACTAATTCTGGTGCTATTGCTGATGCGGACGGCTGCCTCGCGGTTAAGCGTACATCCGGCTTTGCTTATCCATGTAATCGTGGAAGGCTGAATATTTTGTGTTTGAAAAAGAATACGCCGATAGATGTTTACAAGAGCTTCGCGCTCGGTGATGTTCTCAAACCACGCACCGCCGGTACTGTCGGCGATTGTTCGCAAAACAGCAGGCATTTTCATACCGAGCGTGATGCAATAGACCGTAATGCTGTCTTTACGGGCAGCTTCAATGATTTTTCGCTCCGAACCGCCCCCGAGACCGTCGGTTACAAACACCACAATACGCCGATTCTGCCCGCGCCGTGCCATACTGAGTGCGCCGGTTATCGGCTCAATAAAGCCTTTGTCATAGTCCGTGCCATTCAGTGGCTTCAAACCTTGGATAGCATTGAGTAATTTCGTCCGCGAGTGTGTGAAATCTTGATTGATGTAGCTGTTATCATCAAAACTGGAAAAAGCACACTCAGATACGTCCAGTGCGATTGTCCGAGCCCAATCGGCTGCGGCTTCCTGAGCAAGAAAAATCCGCCCATCCATCGTCATTGAGCCGGACACATCCAGCGTCAAGACAGCAGAAATTGGCTTGAAATCTGATTCATTCGGCAGTCCCACTGATACAATCTCACGTTCGGCATTGCTTTCCGTTAAAGAAAAATCCTCTTCTTTTAAGCCTGTGATAGGGCGCCCCTCCTTGCTCAAGACATAAAATTTGGCCTTGACAAGCGGAAACCCCGAGGCTTCAGAGTTGAACATGGTAAAAGATTGTGCCCGCAAGGGACGTTGAGGTATCGTAGCGAGTACAACCAAGACACACCACGCAACAACCAAGCACCGTGGACGAAAAAAAAAGCAGAAGGAAGGTAGAAAGTGCATCATACAATTTTAGACACAGAACCAAAAAACCGATATTGTTGTACGAAAGATACGAAAAATGAAGCGTATCCGAAAGTCTATGTACATCAATAATTCAGTTCTCACTGAAATCATGGAGAACCACTTATCAGAGTATTCTGAAAAATCACGTTCTCTGTGAAGAATACCTGACGATTTATCATTTTTTTTCATAACTTTGCTGACTAAGTTTCGTATCAATGATGCCAACCGTTTCCCACAAACTGTTCATTGAAACGTCTTACAACGCCTATGGAATCGGATGTGTATTTTAACCGAGTGATAATCCATGTGGAAATCTCAATGGTAATGTGAGTGGCAAGTCCGAGGAGACTATGAATAAAACAATTCTATTGATTGACGATGATGAGCGTTTATCACGCTTACTGGCTGACTTGTTTGAGCTGGAAGGCTATGATGTGACTATTGCTCAAACCGGTGCGGAAGGCTTGGATATGCTCCAAAAGTCTTCGTTTGCGGTGGCTATTGCTGACGTGCATCTGCCCGACACCAATGGGATTGAGTTAGTGCGCCATCTCAAAGAAATCTCGCCTGCAACCGAAGTAGTCGTTTTGACCGCTCATGCTGAAGTCAAAGACGGCGTAGAGGCAATGAAAAACGGTGCCTTCGACTATGCTCTCAAGACCGGCGACCAAGAGCAGCTTCTTCTGACTATCACTCGTGCTACTGAAAAATCTCAGCTACAATTGGCCGTAAAAGAACTGCAGAAGCAACTCGTTTCGCAGGATGCCTTTGGTGCTATTATTGGTGTGGCTTCTGCTTTGCAAGATGCTATTCAGATGGCTCGCCACGCAGCCCACACAGATATTCCGACCCTGCTTTTAGGAGAGACCGGCACAGGGAAAGAAGTATTTGCCCGTGCTATTCATAATTCGAGTACTCGTGCAAAAAAAGCATTTGTGGCGCTGAATTGCAGTGCTATTCCGGCAGACCTCTTGGAATCGGAACTCTTCGGTTATACAAAAGGTGCGTTCTCCGGTGCTGTGCGCGACAAACGAGGACTGATTGAAGAGGCGCACGAAGGGACACTCTTTCTGGACGAAATCGGCGAAATGCCCTTAGCACTTCAAGCAAAAATGCTCCGCGTCTTGGAAACCCGCAAATTTGGTCGTGTCGGCTCGACTGATCTCATTGATGTTGATTTTCGCGTCATTGCTGCTACCAATATCAATCCTCAAGAAGAAATAGCGGCGGGACGCTTTCGTGCTGACCTTTATTATCGTTTAGAAGGTTTTACTATCCTTCTGCCGTCGCTGCGTGAGCGCCCCGAAGATGTCGAAATTTTAGCGCAGTACTTTCTTACTATGTTTGCCGCAAAGTATCAAAAAAATGTGTTAGGAATGAACCCAGATTTTGTTCGGGCATTGTCTTCACGACGCTGGAAAGGAAATGTGCGTGAGCTTCGTAACTCCATCGAACGTGCTGTTGTGCTATGTTCTTCCACTATGCTTACGCCAAATCTACTGACACCGGAACTAGAAGATATTCAATTCCAAGGTCATCTTCAGCCGCCGCAATACGGTATGCAGCCCTATCCTGCTAATTATCCTCAGGGCGGCGGATTTCAAACGAACTATCCTTCCCCCAGCTTCCCACCGAATGGTCAGCCATATACCTATAATACTCAACCTACCTATCTTCCTCAAGGGTATTTACCAAACGCATATAGCCATCACGGTTACAACCAACACGGCTATGCGCCTTTCCCCTTGCCACCATCAGGTGGAATGGATATTCCGCAAGCACCAAACGGACAAACGCCTCTTTCGGAGGCAGATGCGCAGTTCTCCTTACGTCGCGCTGAGGATGAACGTGCACGTCAAGAAATTATTGCTGCACTCCAAGCATCAGGTGGACACCGCGAAAAAGCTGCAAAACTGCTTGGTATCAGTTCTGCGACGCTTTACCGTAAACTTCAAAAGTATGGCATTACCTGATTTGCTTGCGCGACCTGATACTGTTTGCGTACCGTCCTGACAGATTTTGCCCCAGATTACTATGACCACAATGTTACCAGTCCCTCCTTCAGTCAGCGAGCCCAAGAAAGTCTTAAAGGGCTTGCTTCCAAGCGAACTTGCTGACTTTTTTGTTGCCATTGGCGAACCCAAATACCGCGCTGGGCAAGTTTTCAAGCGACTGTACGCTCCTCAAACGCGGTCGTTTGACGATATGACCGAACTTCCTGCGGCACTGCGCAAGCATTTGAGCGAGGTTGCCGATATACATCCCCTTGCGCCCTCACGCTTGCAGGAATCTGCCGATGGTACAAAGAAGTTTCTTTTTCGTCTCGTTGATGGGCGAGAAATTGAAACCGTGCTGATTCCCAGTGAATCTGCGCAAGAAGATGGTACGCCGAGAAGGCTTACACTCTGCGTTTCCACACAAGTCGGTTGTGCACTTAATTGTAAATTTTGTGCCACAGCATCGCTCAAAATGAAACGCAATCTGACCGCCGGGGAAATTGTTGAGCAGTTCCTTCAGGCGCAGCAGCATTCCGACAAACCCATCACAAACCTTGTCTTTATGGGCATGGGCGAACCGATGCTTAATTATGACAACGTGATGAAAGCTGTCGAAATCTTTACCCATGAAGACGTACAACTTTTGGGAGCGCGTCGTATCACGGTTTCAACAGCAGGAATGGTAGAGGGGATGCGGCGTATGGCGGATGAAAAACGTCCCATCAAGCTCGCACTCTCGCTTCATGCCACGACTGACGGACTGCGCACGAAACTTATGCCTATTAACAAAAAGCATAATCTCCGCGAACTCGGCGACACGCTTGAATACTACTACCGCAAGACCGGAAACCCTGTTACCTACGAATATATTCTCTTTGAGGGACTGAACGACAGCGAAGAAGATGCCCGGCGCTTGCAGCGCATCACACGGCGCGTTCCCTCGAAAATCAATGTAATTCCCTTCCACCCGATTGATTTTACCAATCCCGACGGTGTTTCTGCCTCACTCCGCGCCACCACACCCGAAAAATTTCAAACATTCATTGCGCGTTTGCGTGAGTTGGATGTGACGGTGATGATTCGCTCTTCGAGTGGGAAAGATATTCATGCCGCGTGCGGGCAGTTAGCGCTGTCCAATGTAGAATTACCAATCGAATAAATCTCAATCGCCTTCCTATTCCACCTGAAACCCAATTCCAACGTAGTTGTCATGCTGATTGTAGAACATCCCGTGCAGACTTTTTCCATTATACCAGTACGCCGAGAGCAACACTCCGTGTCCAAATTTTTCTCCGAATTTTATACCTGCCTGTGCGCTTTGTACGAGACTTGTCGCACCCAAAATGGTGCTGATTTTTAGGTCGTAACCCGCACAAATACTGATAAAGTCTATGCCCGGAAGTAAAATCGTCGCATCTGCACCAAACTGAGGTATTGCTGTACCGAAATTATCGGGAATGGAATGAAAAGGCACGGTTGCACCCCCGTAAGCTCGCACTGTTCCAAAGGGCATAGCCCACGACGCTGCAAGAACGGCATCCACAAATTCGCGGCTATAGACGAAGGATTGCTGAAATTGAGGAAAGCCATCCACCAGATGCGCTGAAATGTGCGCTATGCGGAATCGTGCAGAAACAGCGAGTTTATCATGTATCGGCGCTTTCGCACTGGCATTGATGCCAAAATAAAAATCTGTGGTCTCGACAGGAAATCGAAAATTAACTTCCGAACGAAGTCGCGTGAAGGTGAAAAACTCAGCCCCCAAGCGAACTTCAGGTAAAAATACGTCAGGGGAAGATAGTGAAGAAGTATTGCTTGAGCAAAACGATACGAGGTCAATGGAACTACCAATATCAAGGCGCAGTGCGGGACGCTCAGTAGAAGGTGCGATGCTTACCAGTCCTCCTACGCGTGGCTCCAAGACATTTGCCCGCAATGGCTGAAAAAGTAATCCTTGTGGTATCCATCGTGGAAGTTCTTGCGTTTCTTGGCTGTGTGTTTCTTGGCTGTGTAGGTTTAGTACAAACAGAGAAAACAAAAAAATCCACAGACAAAGCCCTCGTAATGTATGGTACAAGGCTTTTACAGCAAGAGTGGTTTGTGATGTTTGGCTGAAGGGCATAAACATATCGTTTGAGAATCTATATCGTTGAAGGGTAAAGGAAAAATGACAGCAAAACAAGGAGTTGAGATATGCTGAATAGCCAAAATGGTGATGTGCAGAGACCACGAAACAACATATTTATCGGTAGGATTTTCCTGACATTCAACGGGTACTAATTTATCTCTTTTCCTGCTTCTACATCCGTCGAATCAAGTCCCGACGGGGTTTCTTTGGGAGTATAGTAAGAAAAATTAGCAAGGAGTTGGCAGAGCTTGTTTTCCAGACCTTTGTAAAGCGACACAGCATTGCCGTTGAAGATAAAAGAAAACATGAGGCGCTCACCATCTAAGGTTCGGATATAGCCCGCCAGAGCGCTGACGTTCTTGTGTGTACCGGTTTTGGCGTGAACGTTGTACTCGGCTGTCGTGCCGCGCATACGGTATTGGAGTGTGCCGTCCAGTCCGGCGATAGCGAGGGCGTTCAAAAATTCATTGGCAAAGGGCGTATTTTGGACGTTATCCAGCAAGCGGAGCATCGTAATTGGTGCGATTTTATTCCGCCGCGACAACCCCGAACCATCGTACACCTGCACCGTTGGCGTAGAAGCGCTTACGATGCCGTACTGCCTGAGCGAGCCTTGCAGCTGTTCTATCGAGGAATGAACAGTATGATTATCCTTTGCAACAAGTTCCGGCGAGGAAGCATCCAGTTTGCCGCCGCCAATCATTTTGAACACGTGTTCGGCGCAGAAGTTATCGCTTTTTTTGCTGATGATATTGATGACATCCACAAGCGGGCGATGAACTGCTGCCAGTTCTGAGACTGTCGGCGGTGCTTGCTTCAGTCCCGAAGCACCTTCAATCGTGATGCCGCTTGCTTCAATGCGCCGTTTGAACATATCGGCGGCTGCGAACGCAGGCTGCTCAATAAAGAAAGGTCGTGAAATCGAAGAATTAGGAGGAAGAGTGCCTGTTATCGCAAAGCGCTGTTTTCCGCCCTTTTGCCCATAAACTTCGCTAATGCTAAACGCGGCTTTGCCGGGTGCGCGGCGGCGTTTCTGCTTTTTAGCGGGTTTCGCCGCAGCGCCGACTGTTGCATGAATGTCGAACTCAAAGGCATCAGATGACGGAAACGTTTGTACGTGGACGGGTTTACCAATGACTCCGCCCGCGCTGACGATAACCGTGATGAGATTGCGCTGGACACTCAGAGCGCTAATCGGAGCGGTCGGCTGCACTAAATCGTCGTCGCCGCTATAATCCCGACGGTTCGTCACGCGGTCGAAAAAACCATCGTCGCCGTACACGTTGCCCGTGATGCGGCGCACTCCGGCGTTGTAGAGCTGATTGGAAAGTTGCTCCAAGTCCGCAATGTCCAGAAGCGGGTCGCCATGACCTACGAGGTAGATATTGCCATCCAAAATGCCATCGCGTACTTCCAAAGCATCCGTCAGCACGACTGTTTCAATCGTGTAGGCTGCACCGAACTTATCCAATGCTGCAAAGGTGGAAAATAGTTTTGTAGTAGATGCCGGAGTGAGCGGCACGGCGGGGTTGAGGGAAAAATACTCTTTATTCTGCTGTAAAGAATAGACCGCCAGACCAAACTGCGTTTTACTTTTTTGGAGAGTCTTGTCGTGTTCTGCCAGAAGCGCATTGATGCTGCTCTGCAAGCGTGAAAGTGCAGAAGTGCTGTCTTCGTGTGAGAGTGGTACTTTTGCCACGTTCAATGGCTGCGGCGTGGGAATGTCACTTTTTAAGCGAAACTGGCTATTACGCATACCCGGAACACGCTGTGCCGAAGCGGTTTGCAGTGCAAAGCAAGCAAAAACGATGCCCAGAAGAGCAATAGAGCTAAAAGGGTGTGAACGGTTCATATTTCACAAAAAAAATAGACAGGTGAACTGCCGACAAGACAAAATGACGCTTTGCGCTTTAACGTTCAAATTGTGTGCCAGTTGCAAAATCGGGCGTGATAATCCCTTGCCAAAGCTGCACCTGAAGGTAGAGCCAAACAGCAATACACGGCAGCACTTTCAGGTGAACGCTTGCAAATATACCACTACGAAGGCTTTCTGAAAAGAGGTCGGTAACAGAAAGTGATGTGCCAATGATAACAAACCATAGAAGCCCGTTCCCAAGCCATGTTTGGCGTACTCTTCCGATAATAAATTTCCGCTCAGTAGCACAGACATTCCTGTCTGTGTCCTTTGTCGAGCTTTCCACACTAATATTTCGCATAATCTCATACCACAGCGCCACGCCCGAAACGGCAATAATAAATGTTGGTGATTCGGCTTTATGATTAAAAATTACCATCCAGAGCAGCATCGAAGCGCCGCACAGCAAGCGCACAGGTAGCGTATTCAGTCGAGGGCGCAGCGCAAGAGCAGCAAAAGGCGCACATTGCACAAGTAGCGAAAGCACTTGCACAGCAGAGACCGCTTGTACATTCGGCAAAAGCGGTAAAAGAACGCTCATTACTGAAAGCCCGTAGGAAGCCGCATGGTCGCTTTGGAGCAAGACGCGCCAGTTTTGGTATTGCCAAATCAAATTTTCGGGAGTGACAGTCAGCAAGGGTGCGGCTGTGAGAAGCACCACAAAGCCCACAAAGGCAAGCGCGAAGCGGGTTTTTTGCGGGTAGAAGAGCATGAGCGCAATGGGAGCAACACCGTAAATTTTGATATGCAGCGACAATGCCAGATACAGTGCTGCTTGTACGGTTTTCCCCCGTTCCATTGCGACAATCGTACAGAGTGCTAATCCAGCCATAAGCGCATTACTTTGGAAATTTTGTACGGATGTTAAAAGTTCAACAGCGCAAATCCAAAGCATGACAGCAAATGTACGCTGCCAGTCAGTTGTATGCTGCCAATCAGTTGAGTGCTGCCCGTCAGTGTTTGTGCGGTACAGAAGGCGACTGGCAGAATACACACCAACAACAAAGACCGCGCCATTCAGCATATTCCACGCCACAGCGCTCCACACAAGCGGGAGTGCGGCAAACGGCAGCATACAAAGCGCAAAAGTGGGGCTGTACTTGAAAAGGTCGGCATGGTCGGCGGGCGAAAGCGCATATAGATTGACGTTGGACAAAAGATGCCATGCGGAAGTGCGAAAAATAAGCAGATTGTTCATCTGCTCCGCGCCGAGTAGATATTTTTGCAACGTTGCCACCAGTACCACCGCAAGCACGATGCCACCTGCTATGCGTGGTTGCAGCAATGCTTGGGGCAATGCTTGTTGTAAAGCCTGAGTCAGTGACGAAGGTAGTCGTAATTTCTTCATCGTGCTTCGCTTTCTTCGTGGGAAGAATCGCTCAAAAGTCGCTTCACAAGGGCAATTTGCGCTTCGTGTCCTTGGGGGCGAAGCCGTGCGGCAAGTGTGGGAAACTCCGAGCTGCAAAAGTGGCGTATATCCTGCTCTCCGGCAATCCACGTAATCGTATCGCAAACACTGATAAGCGGCTCGACGATGTGCGAGCTAATCAAAATCGTTATTCCGTGCGTCGCAAGTAGTCTGAGAGTGTCCATAAGAACATAACTCGTATCGAAGTCCAGACTGTTCAAGGGTTCGTCCAGCAGCATGACACGCGGCTTCACACCAATAATTCCCAAGAGCGCCAATTTCTTTTTCATACCCGCCGAATACGTCGCAATCTCGTCCTCAAGTGGCAGCGCAAAGAGACGATTCCATGCTTCGCCGTTGAAATTAAGATTTTTGAACTGAAACAAGCGCAAATACTCACTTCCGGTAATGCGCGGATAGAAAAACGGTTCAATTTCCAAGAGCGCGTATTCCTTTGTGGTAAGTGGCTCACCATCCAACGTAATGGTACCGCTTTGCACGGGAATCATGCCCGCAAGAGTCCTCAGTAGCGTGGTCTTTCCCGCGCCATTGCTACCGACAATTCCATGCACGGCTCCCTTTGCAAAAGTTGCCGAAAGGTTTGTGAAAATACGATGTGTGCCGTAGGAAACGGAAATATCGCGTATGTCAAGCATAGTATGAGAAAGAAAAGTTACAAAAATTCGATGCGAAGGCGCTTTGTTGCTTTCGGAATCAGAAATGAAAAACTCACCCCAAGCCCAATAACCGAAATATAGGGATGCCAGAGCGTCGCTAGTGTCAGCACAACAACGCTTGATACGGCAAACATAAACGGCAAGCCTTCGATGTAAAAGGAGTATTTCGCCAAAACGCAGAGCGTGGCGAGCAGACCTGATACAAGCAGTGCTGCGGCGAGCGCCCCTCCAAATATCAGCATTTGTTCCCACATCCCGTCCAAACCATTGGAGGCAAGATTTTGTCGGATGTCGAGCGCCATTCCGAGCGCTACGGGTGGTGTCAGGAGAAGTGCATAACAGCGAAAACCGTGCTTGATTTTGAGCAATAAAAATTGAGCGGGCGAGTGATAGAGAGCTTTCGCCATAGAACGGTGTTCGCCCATACCGTAAAATTCAATTGGCGTGATGATGAGAAAAAATAAGAAAATGCTCAGGAGAAACGGTTGCCATGCGAGTAATAACGCACCCGTCCAAAGAATAAATATCATTCCTCCACGCTGGCGCAGCCCGCCCCACCACTCAAACGCCAATGGCGGAATAAGGCGCATGAACACCTGTCGCCATGCGCTACGCAGCCGGACAAGAGTAGTATTTGTCCAGCCGGAAGGGAGGGCAGAGGCGGCAAAGGGCGGCAATATCGCAAAAATGCATGAAATCAGTATCGGAGCAAATGTCGTTATCGGGTATGCGGTAAAGACAAGAAGAACCATGCTTGGTAATGCCAAAATGCAATACTCCCACAAAAACACTACCTTGGGAGCAATGTCAAGCGACGCAAGGAACGGCACATCTTTGCGGAGATTATGAATGACTTGTGCAACGCCGGAATGGAGTGCAATAATAATCGCTATCACGGGCGGGCGATGGATATTGTTGCCAAGAAAGACAACGATAGCAATAATGCCGCTCACAGCCAATATCAAACCAAAGGGGTCGCGCTGAACAAGGTAACGAAGGCTTCTGAAGAATGCACGAAAGCGGAGTTCGAGCAAATATAAGAGAAGAGGAGGCATAATAGCGCGGTGATTGTGTGGGCGCAAAACTATGCCGCCCTCAGCCTAAACAGCGCTTCAACACTGGTTGTTAGACAAAGGGCGGCAAAAAAAGTCAATACGAAACGTTTACTTCTACTTAAAACGCTCCTTGACCAACGGGTAAGCCAGGCAAGTCAACAAGCGGTACAAGCGGAATATTTGCGCCGTAGGTTTTGTTGAGAACTTTGAGCATTTCGTTCGCCACAGCGCCATAGCCGCGCGATGACGGGTGTACGCCGTCAAGACTAAAAAAGCCGCCGGAAACAAAATCAAAGCGAAGTCTGTTGCCAATAACAGTGGTTGTGCCGGGAACAGTGCTTTGTCCTTGGAACGGATAGCCGTTAGCGCGAACGTCTTCTACAATGGCGTTTGCATTGAATAGAACAGCTTGATTGTTTGCGCTGTATTTTGCGACCGCAGCAGCAATAGCTTGATTAAATTCTGTTACTGATTTCCGCGCAACTGCTTGTTCAGCCTCGTCCAGCACAAGACCGTTGGGCATGGGGTTCTGTATAAGAGCTGCACCGATAATCGTTGCTGCCATAGCGGGATTCGCTTGAATTTGCGGTGCAAGTGCACCAATACCAGCGATAAGCGACTGCACGTATGCTGTCACGCCTGCCGGAGAAGTCAGCACAAACAAATCTCCTGCAGCAAGTGGCTTGATACCGCCCGGTACAGCCGAGCTGCGTATGGGAATACCATTCGGGAAATTCGGCAATGCTAACTTGATGAGTCCTGCGAGTGCTGCCGGAACAACGGCGGGGTTATTCAGCGTAGCAATAAGTCCTGCGCGAAGCTGCGGTCCAACAGTCGTGAAATACGGTGCTGCCATTACGTCAGGAAGATTGCCGACAATAAACTTTGCATTCGGCATACGACGCACACAGCTATCCATAAGTGCATTAAATTGAGCCGTAAATACGATAGTCTCTGTCGGAGCAGGCGTAGCGCCCGGCATCAATGCTTGTGTTGCGAAGTTTGTTCCAGCGGTTCCGCCGGAACTTGCATAGCCAAGTACGTCATTATTTCCGATGAAAATAGATACCAAATTCGGGTTCAAACGCACCGCTTGGTCAACGCAAGTGCGCCCAAGCGTAGCAGGGCTGCGCAAGACCGCGCCAAAGAACGGGTTGTAGAGCGGGTTACCCGTCGCAGGTGCAAAACGCGAAGGATACAACGGATCGTTGGAAGGCGGGTTCATATCGCGGAGCAGTGCGCCCGGGATGCCAAGATTGTTGTACGGGCGAGCAAGTGCCACATTGGAAGGTGCTGTGGAAAGCGATACAAACGCAAACTGCGGCGTACCGGTAGCATCAAACGAGGTGATGCGATTTCGTGAGCCGATACCGCCATTGTCGGGGTATTGGAGATATTGGTATTGGTCTGCTCCGTCACCGAAGCTGAGACCCATTTGTTTTGCCATCAGCGTCGGGTAGGCGTATTGTACCTCACTTGCGACGACTGCACCGGATTGGTAGCCGGCAGTAAGGCTATTGCCCAAAGCCACGTAGCGGAGCGGTGTTCCGGCAGAAACGAGTGAGCCAAGCGAGCCGGTGCCGGGCTGCGGCGTAAGAACGGGGCTACACGATTGTACTATTAAGGCAGTAGAGGCTACAACGCCTGCTAGTACACGCTTCCATGATGATTGTAAGGAATGAAATTGCATTGGATATTCTCCTTGAAAAATTACATTAAAAACGATAGCTGAGTGAAAGCGCTAGCGCATTTGCCCATGAATTATAGATGCCGTCAAATCCGAATGTGCTACCTTTTACCTCGTGTTGTAAGCCGTACACGAACATGTAGCTCACATCGGCGGTAAAGTTTTCACTGAGAGCAAAGCCTACGCCTGCGGTGAGACCAATGCGGTCAGCATCAGGCAAAATCGGTTGGGTGTACTGGGCTGCTACGGGCACGGCATCAAAGAACGCGCCGGCACGTACTTTCAGCGTCTCTGTGGCGGAGTATTCCGCACCAAGACGGAAAGTCGGGGAATTGAAGTAATTGCGGGGGTTGATGACCTCGCCGGAACGCGAAGGTGCGCCAGGCAACTTGTCGAAACGGATGCGGAGTGTATCGTAAGACGACCAGCCAACATAATCAAAGCCGACTTCCATCAGGAATTTGTCGCTAAAGCGGTAGGAAATGCCTGTGCGAAGGTCGAAGGGCAGATTAAGAGCTGTGCCACCAGCGCCATCGGCAAAGAGATTGTTCAAGCCAGCCGGAAGAGGCTGTGTGCCTGCTGCATCAAGCGTGAAGGTAGCTTGCCCGTCGTATTTCATGTTGATATTATTACGATATGCCACGCCGATTTTTAAACCTGTTACCGGCTCAACGGTGATGCCCGCATTCCATGAAATATTTGTTCCCGAACCTTTGAGATTGAGAAATGGCTCAGTGCCAAAGTTTGGAATTCGCTGGCGTAATTCTGCCGAGCCAAGCGAGTATGTAACGCCTGCTGCGATCGAAATGCGATTATCAAGAAAACCGTAGGCAACGGTGGGGTTAATGGTAATCGTCTGCAAGTATGTACGGAGAGCCAGATTGCGCCCCGTCCAATTCTCATTCCAGCTTGTACCTGCGCCAAAGGGGACAAACACGCCTACACCAAATGCCAAACCACTTTGCGGGACTTTATAGGCAGCATACAAGTGTGGAAGCGGAAACGCCCACATATCCATACTTGTTGTGGTGAAGCGGTTGCTATTGGTCGGACCCGTAAAGGTTGCTTGGGGCAATAAGCCCGTTACGCCTACCATGACAGACAGACCGTCGCGCAAAAACGGCAATCCGGCGGGATTATAGAAAATCGTGCTGACATCGCAGCCGTTTGTGCTGACCACAGCATTTGCCATAGCCATAGCACGGGCACTGTGTTCGGATATTTGAAAGCCACCCGCTTGGGTACTTCGCGGGGTGATAAGTATGCTCAAAAGAGCCATAGCGAGCGGCACAACAGGTGTCGCACGAAGAAGCGAAACAATTTGCTTCATAGAACCTCCGGTGATGAAAAAAGTGGGAAATAACGGGAATAGTTGTCATGTCAACCACACACAAGAACGGCGAGAGAGCGTCAAACACACGTTTTTGATTGCGTTAAGGTTACGAATTTGTGCAGAAAAAGTATTGCATACAAGAGGAAAATTGCATTATGAAAAATAGTCATATATCTTGTTTCGGCGAGGCCGTGTTCTTTCTGAAAAGAAATGCTCGAAAACCTTAAAAGCCGCATCAATCCGTGAACAAGTTTACGGACGGGAAAATTCACATTTTGAAAGTGTTTGGCAGAAGCCTTGAAAAATCGTAAATTTATAATTCAAATTTATCTTACAGACGCTATGAATGTTTCGTTTTACACCCTCGGCTGCAAATTGAATTACGCTGAAACCTCGCAATTACAAAGCATCTTTGAACGCGACGGGCATACTGTTGTTGCCTTTGGGCAGCCCACCGATGCTGTCATTATCAATACCTGCACCGTTACTGAGAATGCCGATAAAGAATGTCGGCAGATTATTCGCCGTGCGCTGCGCGTTTCGCCCGCAGCATTTGTGGGTGTGACGGGCTGCTACGCACAGTTACAGCCGGAAGAGATTGCTTCCATTGAGGGCGTAGATGCGGTCTTCGGGGCAAAAGAGAAATTCAAGATTACCGACCTTGTGCGCGATTTCCGTAAGTCCGACACGCCGCATTGTTTTGTGGATGATGTTGATGGAGCGCTAGACTTTGTCGAAGCACAGTCTTCTGAGACGGACAGCCGTACCCGTGCTTTTTTGAAACTCCAAGACGGCTGCGATTACAAATGTAGCTTTTGCACAATTCCGCTTGCACGGGGAAAAAATCGTGCAATGGATTTCAAACTTATCCCTGAGAAAATACGTGCTTTGGAAGTAATCGGCTATCACGAAGTTGTGCTTTCGGGTATCAATCTGGGAGATTACGAAGCCGCTACGGGCGAAACATTTACCGATGTTGTGCGTCAGATTGAGGAAATGCAACCGCGCCTCAGAGTACGGATTTCTTCGATTGAGCCGAACTTGCTCACGCGGGAAATTATTGAAATCATTGCGCAGTCGAGCGTATTTTGCCCGTCATTCCACATCCCGCTTCAAAGCGGCTCGCCGGATGTGTTGCGTCAGATGCGCCGCCGCTACAAAGCTGAATACTACCGCGACCTTATCTACACGATTAAGGGCTTGATGCCGTCAGCGGGCATTGGCGCGGATGTGATTGTGGGCTTTCCAACGGAGTCCGACGCGCATTTTGAAGAAACCTTCGCTTTCTTGCATGAGCTTCCCGTTTCGTATTTGCACGTTTTCAGTTATTCTGAACGTGAAAATACGCCAGCTGCGGAGCTTTCCGCTCAAACAGGCGGCGTACCGATGCAAAAACGTGCCGAGCGCTCTAAGCGTCTTCGCACACTTTCGGCAAAGAAAAAATTTGAATTTTACAAATCTCAGTGCAATACGGAGCACACCGTCATTCCTGAGCAACGAAGCGCAGAAACAGGCTTCTGGACAGGCTGGACGGAAAATTATGTCCGGGCCGAGTTTGCCGGAGCGCCAAGCCTCGTGCAAGCACCCATGCGGGTTCGCTTGCGGGAAACGGACGGCGAAACCGTTCTGAGCGATATGCTGGAAGGCGCTTTGCTCTTTGATGCGAGTGAAGTATCGTATATTCCGATTATGAGCTAAATTTTATTCACAAAAAAGATTTCAGATGAGCAATCAATCAATGAGCAATCAATCAAATGGCTATCATGTTGCCGTCGCAGGCGCAACAGGACTTGTTGGGCGGACAATGCTCAAAGTTCTTGAGGAACGTAATTTCCCCGTTTCATCGCTCAAACTTCTTGCTTCCAAGCGCTCGGCAGGCTCTGCGATGACGTTCAAAGGACAAGAATACACCGTTGAAGAATTGACACATGATTCTTTCAACGGTGTAGATATTGCGCTTTTTTCGGCAGGCGGCGCGGCAAGCAAAGAATTTGCGCCATCGGCAGCAAAAGCGGGCTGCGTAGCGATTGACAATAGCAGTGCCTGGCGGATGCACAAACACGTACCTCTCGTTGTGCCGGAAGTCAATACTCATGCGCTTCAGGGGCATCATGGTATCATAGCCAATCCGAATTGCTCGACGATTCAACTTGTGGTTGCCTTGGAACCGCTTCACAACGAATTCGGTCTCAAACGTGTGGTTGTTTCTACCTATCAATCACCAAGCGGTGCCGGCAATCAAGGTGTGGAAACGTTGCACAATGAATTGCAGGGTAAGCCCGCTCAATCGCCGTTTTCTGCGCCTATTGCGTTTAATACGGTTTTTCATACTGTCAAAGAGCAATTTGGTTTCTCTGAAGAAGAGACAAAAATGCTGAATGAAATTCGCAAAATCATGGAATTGCCCGCTTTGCGTCTTGCTGTAACGTGCGTTCGCGTACCCACACTCGGTGGACACGGCGAATCGGTGAACATTGAAACAGAAAAGGCAATTTCGCCCGAAGCGATGACGGCTACCTTGAAAGCCGCGCCGGGCATCGTCATTGCCGATGAACCGCAAAACGCCGTTTATCCCACACCGCGTATGAGCGACGGGCGCGATGAGGTGTTTGTCGGGCGTATCCGCGAGGATGATTCGGTAGAAAACGGAGCCTATATGTGGGTTGTTTCCGACAATATCCGCAAGGGTGCTGCGACAAATGCGGTACAAATTGCTGAAGCACTTGTTTCAAAAGACTGGGTGCGAGTTATACCGCTTGCTGCCGGAGAAACATTTTAAGTTTTCGGGATAACGTGAAAAAAGTTTGTTATTAGTCTTGCTTTGTGTATTTTCACAGCCTGAAAAGGTACTTCTTCGCAAAGGCAGGTAGTATCATTAAAATTATAATTGTCTTCAAATCGTCTCAATTTTTTCATCAGGAGAACAGTTAATGTCGCAGAAAGTGCTTTCATTCCGTCCGGGCGAGGTTATTATTCGTGAGGGTGAACGTGGAAAAGGTTATTACATCCTCGAATCCGGAACCATTAGCCTGAGTAAGCAAGGCGTAAAAATCTCCGAGCTTGCCGGAGTAGGAACAATTTTCGGCGAGATGAGCGATATT
>JANYDO010000450.1 GCA_025363605.1 Candidatus Kapaibacterium sp. | reverse complement strand
ATTTGGTCTTGTAGATGAATTTGTCCCTGCCGGAAAAACCATCGTCTATACCAAATGCTTGCTGCAAATAGCCGCCAGCATTATTCCGCAAATCCAAAACAAGTTTTTTCATGCCTTGCTGCTTCAGACTTTGTGCCGCTTTCTGTACCTCATCCACCGTTGTAGCGGCGAATTTATTGAGATAAATATAGCCAATATCCGTGCCTTCAATCATCCAGAACGCATCTACCGTGCGAATCGGTACGCCTTCACGGACAATAGTGAGCGGAATAAGATTTGGTGAGCCTTCGCGTTTTATCTGAATGGTGACTTTTGTGCCTTGCGGACCTTTGAGTTTTTTTGGCACATCGTCTGGTTTGATGCCGATAGCGCTTTCGCCATTGATTTTCACAATACGGTCACCGCAAAGCATTCCAAGTCGCTCACTTGGTCCACCAATAAGGGGCGTGAGAACAGTGATGGTGTCCTTCATAATGCGAAAGAGAACGCCAATGCCGAAATAATTGCCGCTAAAACGTTCTTGCTCTTGGTCGCGTACTTTGGGCGGCAGATAGGCAGAGTGCGGGTCGAGTTTCTGGAGCATTCCGCGAATAGCACTTTCGGTGATTTGCGACACATTCGCCGTATCTACATAGTTTTGATTGATGAGATTGAGAATATCGCCAAACTTGCGAATTTGCCCATAGACGTTGCTTTCCTGTGCAGCAAGGTCGTGTGGGGTAAAGACGTACAGACAAGAGATTACGCCGAGCGCAACAATGCTCTGGCGGAATAAGCGAGTAAAAGCGCGAAGAGGAGGCATTTGGAGGAAGGAGAAATCTTGGAAAAATTGGGAAGAGACCAGCAAGCCGAAGAGAAACTTCTTCTGCGGTCTCTTTTGCAATATAACGTAGAAAACGAAATTTTGATGCACTCTCTGTTCGCCAGCAAAAAATTTTACTTCTCATGTGACTTTTTTTTCTGCTATGACTCTTCCCGTCAGTTACCCAATGCTGCCATGTCTTTTGAGGAGGCAAAAGGATGAAAACGAGCAAGGGAACTATATTGAAGCCCTATTTTCAAGGCTTCTGCCCAAATAGTGTTTCGCTTTTATTTCACATATAGTTTTCATTCCAATAAATTCAGTATTTTTGTTGTTCCGTATCGCTTCTCAAACAGCGATTTTCAATTATCTCACCAAACACATCTCGACATGGACACCGTACACGCTCTTGGTTTTGAAAGGCTGGACGCAGACACGAATGCGCTGGCACACACGGAATTTGTCGAACAGCATACCGCCACAGAACAACAGGCTATGCAAACGCCCGTTGTCGAACGTCGCCCCGAATGGCTTAAAGTCAAGGCTCCGGGCGGCGAGACGTATGCTCATGTCAAAACCATGATGCGCTCGAAGACGCTCCACACCGTGTGCGAAGAAGCTCGTTGCCCAAACATCACTGAGTGCTGGAACGCAGGCACGGCGACGTTTATGATTCTGGGCGATACCTGCACGCGCTCCTGTGGGTTTTGTGCCGTCAAGACCGGTCGCTCGCCTGTGCTGGATGTGGACGAGCCAAAGCGCGTCGCCGAAGCCGTGCTGTCTATGAATCTCAAACACGCCGTCATTACGTCCGTCAACCGCGACGAACTAGCCGACGGTGGGTCGCGCGTTTTTGCCGATACGATTCTTGCTGTGCGAGAAGTTAATCCGGGCATCACGATTGAAGTGCTTATTCCTGATTTTAAGGGCAAAACTGCCGCCTTGCAAAACATTATTGACGCTCGTCCCGATGTGATGAATCACAATACCGAGACTGTTCCGCGCCTCTACCGTCGTGTCCGCCCACAAGCGAAGTACGAGTGGACGCTAGGCGTTTTGAAAGAATCGAAAGCACAGGGCTTGCGTACAAAGACCGGCATCATGCTGGGGTTGGGCGAAGAGCGCGAAGAGCTTTTGACGGTGATGCAGGATTTATGCGCTGTGGGCGTAGATGTCCTTACGCTTGGTCAGTATCTTCAGCCCACCAAAGCGCATTTGCCCGTAGAGCGTTTTGTGCATCCCGACGAGTTTGCGGAATT
>JANYDO010000437.1 GCA_025363605.1 Candidatus Kapaibacterium sp. | reverse complement strand
AAGCGCTTGCTGGCATATTCGTCTATTGCGCAAGCGGGTTACCTGATGATGGGGATTGTGGCAGGTTCGGGACGCGGCACGAGCGGCTTAATGTTCTATCTGGCAGCATATCTTTTTACCCAAATGGGTGCGTTTATTGTCGTTTCGGCACTAGAACATGAATACGGCAAGCAACTGGAATTCAGTGACTATGCGGGCTTGGCAAAGCGTCATCCGCTCTTGGCGGGCGTAATGTCACTCTTTCTATTCTCGCTTCTTGGTTTACCACCCTTTGCCGTCTTCTTTGGCAAATACTATCTCTTCACGGCGGCTATTGAAGCGGGCTACACATGGCTTGCACTCGTGGGAATATTGGCAAGCCTTATTTCTGCCTATTTCTATCTTGGGCTTATCGTGGCGATGTACTTCCGCTCCCACGAAACAGGAGATATACATCCCGCACAGCCCGGAATGGCGGGCGTAACGATTGCGATCGCCGTCGCGGGAGTTGTTTTGCTCGGTCTCATCCCGGCAGCAGTGCTGCGGATTACGGGTGTTTTGATGTAGAAAAGGGAAGGTAAGGAGAATTGCTTAAGTATGTAGATTGAAATCTGAATTTTCATTTTCTCATTATGCCTTTTGCATTATGGTATTCTCCTTTGTTGTTCGATATTGCCTTCTTTCTTATGCTTCTGTACTTCTCACCACTACAGCAGTTGCTCAAGTATTCCCGGGCAGCGATTTTGTGGGAGTTTCATTCCCGACGACTGCTTCAATACAGCGTTTTGTTGCACACAATAATACATTTTTTGCCTTGACCTCCTCAGGAGCATTTCAAACAAATAATGGTGGTCAAGATTGGAGGGAGATTATTATTAATGGACACAAAATACAGGCAATTAATAGCTTTAACAACCACTTGTATGCTTGTACAGACTCTACAAGCTATTTTGTCTCTTTAGATAATGCAAGTACTTGGTTACCCAGTATTATCCAAATGGCGGAACACTTTGTTACTTCGTCAGGAGCAATATTGAAAATCAAGAACAGCAAACTGTTACGTTCGACAGATGCGGGAATTTCATGGTCAGTTCTGTTCGACAGAGATTACATAAACAGTATTGCTATATTTCAATCTAAAATCCATCTCGCTAAAATTGCACCAGGATTGCCGGGATACCGTGACACAAGCGGTTGTTTTATTTCATCTGATGATGGGAATTCTTGGTTACCAATGGCTGTGCAGCGCCATTTTATAGGATATGTCAATCCCATTATGCTCACCAGTTTTGCAGGAACTTCCAACACAACTTTGTTTGCAAGTACTTTCGGCTGGGCACATATACTTGGTACATATTGTGGAGTTTCACGATCTCCGGGGCTATATAGGCTCACGGACTCAGCTTGGGAACTGGTTTCGCCAAAAATTCAGCTTGACAAAATATATTCGTATGGTAATATTTTATTCGGTTTGAGCAAAGCAGAATGCAACGATGGTTGGACTAATGGAGGTGTGTTTATTTCTTCTAATGGTATTGATTGGCAGTCAATACAACAAAGACAAGTGCTTGGAACATTCCTAGAATGGTGTTCTTCATGCTTTGATCCATATATTGCAGGTTTTGATAATAACGGTATAGTTTACGTTGGTGCTAGCCAAATCGCATATAGTGGACCACCTTTATTTCGTGCAGATAGACAAGCCATTCTATTGCGCTCACTCAAAAGTATTACTACCTCAGTCGCTGCGAGTAACAATGAGCAATCTGTGATTATCGCCCCCAATCCTGCTTCTTCCAGTGTTGTTATTCAAGGAAAAGCAGAGCATACGGGCGTAGTAACCATACGGTTAGTCAATAGCGTCGGTGCTGTTGTACTGGCAGAACGTATCACTGTGAGCGAGGGTGCGACGTATTACCGCAATGTAGATATTCAGCACCTTCCGGCAGGAATGTATATCGTTGAAGCGGAAGAAAATAACCAGAAAACCTCACGAAAACTCGTGAAACAGTAGTTTCCCAACAAGTTGAATTCAAGTTTCTGCTGTCGTCGGCTCCGGTGCGACAGGTGTCATTGCTCTCACAACGCCTTCCGGTGTTCTTAGCTCCCCATGCGGTATCTTTACTGTTCTGCCATAATTTCTTGCTCTCCGTCTTTTCCTCCGGCTCCTTGGCGGTGAATGTTGTGTGTTAGCGTACAATCACCAAAGAGCCGGAGGAAAGCGTTTCGGCGGTTCGTTCACGTCGTATTTGCCACTGCCCGGTCGGATACGTTAGTAATGTCTACCAGAACTTTCGCAAAATCGGTCTTTAGGCTGCACAGACAGAAATATCTGTGCTACGGAACTTAGATTTTATGCGTAGCATAGACATTCTTGTCTGTGTTTTGCGAAAGTCCTATCTATCAAAAGAGCTGATGACGAGGGTGTCACAATGTGACGTGAAGTATGTCTTACTAAGCCATACATATCTACAATGCTCACAAATACTTGCTCTTCTGAGACTACGTCCTTTTCGTCCGTCATTGTTGCGCAAATTATCGGTCACTCGGTAGCAGAGATGGAGAAAACAATCGAAAACTTCACAAAAAAGATGTCTTGAATTCAAGCGTGATTTTATCTGTATTTTGTCGGAAAAGGGGTTTTTAAAAATAAGAACGGCTTGAAATGGGATTTTTCAAGCCGTTCTTTGTGGTCCCGACAGGAGTCGAACCTGCGACACCAAGTTTAGGAAACTTGTGTTCTATCCAGCTGAACTACGGAACCAATCTTGTACGCAATGCTAATGAATCATGTCTGTCGGATGCAAGAATACACGCTTTCCGGGTGCGCTAAAGGGTTCCGCATTGAAAAGAAGCGTCGCAATAATGCCTTTGACCTCACTCATCTCTACGGGCTGCTGACCAGTGGCAATGCACCGTTCAATCACCTCTTCTACGTGATCATGCGTCAGCACACTAAGTTGCCAGAGAAGAAGAATATACCCAAACGCCTCCGGCGAGAGAAACATCTTCTCAAATTCGTGAAGGATTCGGAAGGATGTTGTGCTGCCCTCAAGAGCAATATTCGCAAATTCCTGCATACTGGCACGGTCTGCCAGCCAACTAAACGCTGTTGAAATCTCTGTTTGCGAATAGCCTTGATTGCTCAGAGTGACAACGGTTTTTTCGTTGATAGCATGATTACTATGCAGTTCCGCCATGAGGTAGGCGATGATGTCTATGATGTTCTCGCGCATACGTAAAACACTTAGCATGACTAAAGGTCTCAGGTAAATTTACTGCTGAATATAACGGTCTTCTAAACGGCTCATTTCTTTACGCTCTTCGTCTGTTGCATCGTCATAACCGACCAAATGTAAGGTTCCATGCACTGCCAAACGCATAAGTTCGTTTGTGAACGAAACACCATACTCGGCGGCTTGGCGTGCTGCGGTGTCGAGGCTGATATACAACTCACCGTCAATGGTATTTTCTTCCAGTGGAAATGTGATAATATCTGTCGGGTAGTCGTGGTGCAAAAATTCTTTATTCATCGCATGAATTGTCGGGTCGTCCACGAGTATCACGCTCACCGAGGCAGATTGTATCGGCTTCTTGCGCCACTTTTCTCCGTGCAGAACTTGCTCTATCGCGTGTTGCATTTTGGCGCGTGGTATCCACTTTTGCTCTGTGTCGTTGAAAATGTGAATTTCAAATTTCATCACAAATGTTTTTATTCAAGAATGTGCAGAAAGAGCAAAAAATCTTTGATTTAGGCGCGTCATTCCATTGGCAAAAGCATCTCGGCTACCGACAGCTGCATTGCCGACATCAGCAAGCGCGGGTCTATTTCCGCAAAGTCCGCAGAAAGATTGCTCCGGCGGACATTGGTGAACATGGAACATGTGCATTGCTTTCCAACCACCAAGCCCGAAATATGTGTTTCATTAGCCGACACAAAAATAAGCTCGTCCGGCTCGAAGACCAGAAAGGCTGTGCAGTCGTGCAGTTCAAAGTACCCATGCTGCGTCTGAGCGATGACGAGTGCACCACGCCTGTCGTCGCCGAGTTCGACGTTGTTCGAGACGTTCAGCGTGAGAGACTGCCTCGTCTGCGAGTTAGAAAGTGAGAACAAATACTCACCGTCGTGCGACTGCGTCGGTACATCAACAATTTCGCTAATTCGGCGAATATCGTCGGCGCTAAAGGCGAATGATTCTGAAAATGTTTCCATACTTTTGATTGGCGCTATTCTTTCGTAGAAAAATTCTGTATTTTTGCTGTTCTACGTTGGTTTGCCGTAAAGGTTGCTTCTCTTGACTGATTGCTCAATAAGCGTCAGTGTGGCAGTCATAGAACGACCAACATAAGAAAATTTTGCGATATAATCATAACTCTATCACGGATTTCCGCCTTTGGAGCGGGAAGAAGTTTTCTCAAAGTTTTCCACATCAATAATTTTCATACAACAATCACCATGAACATCACCCTCACGCTCCCCGACGGCTCAAAACGCGACTATCCACAAGGCACAACGGGCTTGCAAGTCGCCGAATCTATTTCGCAAGGACTTGCCCGCAATGCTGTCGGCATTTTCTTGAACGACGCACCTAAAGACCTTTCTACGCCTATCGCTGAAGATGCAAACGCCCGCATCGTAACCTTTGACCAAGATGAAGGCAAGCAAATTTTCTGGCACTCCACCGCGCACCTTATGGCAGAGGCGCTGGAAGCGCTGTATCCGGGCGTAAAATTCGGCATTGGTCCTTCGATTGAGCAGGGCTTCTACTACGATGTAGATTTACCGGACGGCATGAAACTTTCCAGTGAAGATTTGCCCAAAATTGAGGCGAAAATGGCTGAGCTCGTGAAGCGCGATGCTCCCTTCCAGCGCGAAGATATTTCGTGGGATGATGCCGTAAAATTTTTCCAAGCTAAAGGTGATGAGTACAAATTGGAACTCTTAGAAGGCTTCAAAGGACAATCAATCACGCTCTACAAGCAAGGCGCGTTCACGGATTTGTGCCGCGGGACACACGTTCCTTCGACGGGTATGCTTAAATTCCCCAAACTCCTCTCCATAGCCGGTGCGTACTGGCGCGGTGACGAGAAACGCAAGGTTTTGACACGCATCTACGGCATTGCCTTCCCCAAGAAGCAAATGCTCGAAGAGTTTATCACGATGCGCGAAGAAGCCGAAAAACGCGACCACCGCAAGCTCGGCAAAGAACTCGAACTGTTTATGATTTCGCAAACCATCGGTGGCGGACTGCCCGTCTGGCTTCCGAATGGAACAGTATTGCGCCGTTTGTTGGAAAATTTCTTGCGCGAAGAGCTTTTGAAACGCGGCTACCAAGAAGTCATCACGCCACACATTGGCAATCTGAATATGTACCGCACATCGGGGCATTATCCATACTACGCCGATGGGCAGTTTCCACCGATTAAATTCACCGATGAAACCGGACGCGAGGAAGAATACTTGCTCAAACCGATGAATTGCCCGCATCACCATCAGATTTACTCCTCCAAGCCGCACAGCTACCGCGATTTGCCGATTCGCCTTGCGGAATTTGGCTCGGTCTATCGCTACGAACAGTCCGGCGAATTGAGCGGACTCTCGCGTGTACGTGGCTTTACGCAGGACGACGCGCACATCTACTGCACCCATGAGCAGCTCAAGGACGAGCTTATCAATGCAATTGAACTGACGCAACTCGTTTTCAAAACCTTCGGTATGGAGGTCAAAACGCGCCTTTCCTTCCGCGACCCGAACAACAAAGAAAAATACGCCGGTACGGACGAAATGTGGGATCAAGCGGAACGCGAAATTCAGGAAGTCGCAGATATGATGGGACTCGACTACTTCATCGGTGTAGGCGAAGCAGCGTTTTATGGACCCAAATTTGACTTTATCGTCCGTGATGCCATCGGACGCAAGTGGCAGCTTGGCACGGTGCAAGTAGATTACGTAATGCCGGAACGCTTTGAATTAGAATATACCGGCAATGACAACGCCAAGCACCGTCCGGTGATTATCCACCGTGCGCCATTTGGCTCTATGGAGCGGTTCTTGAGCATCTTGATTGAGCATTATGCCGGAAACTTCCCGTTCTGGATTGCGCCTGTACAAGTAAGCGTTCTGCCGATTACCGACGACCAAATCCCTTACGCAACCGAATTGACGGCACGTCTGACAAATTTGGGCTACCGCGTAAAACTCGATGACCGCGCTGAAAAAGTGAACCGCAAAATTGCAGAGTCGGAACAGAAAAAAATCCCGTTTGCGCTCGTGATTGGCAAAAAAGAAGTGGAAGAAGGTACGGTTTCGGTGCGTGAGCATGGTGTGGGTGATAAGGGGGCGATGAGTGTGGAGGCGGTGTTGGAGATTTTCGCGGGGTTGAAAAATGTCTGAAATAATAACGGACAAACCTCGTGCGCAAATGAACCGCATACTCTTTGTGAGCAAACAACATCGCGAGTCGCTCAAATCTATGTTGCACAGCCTCTCCCCCAAGCAGAGCCAGTAGATAGTTTACTTTAGGACTTACGAAAAAGAACTATTTGTGGGCAAGGAATTCAGCACCTTGCCCACAAATGTGGGATTTTGCGAAAGTCCTTATGAACAAAAAAGAAGCAGAAAAGTACCCATATTTTTCTCGGCTCACCACTCACGGAAACGCCACTGTTCCAGCTTCTATAAATTTTCCGCCTGCAATGCGCCAGATAATATAGGTTCCGTGGGATACATCGCCTTTTACATCAAAGTCAACCGGACCGCTTGCTCCCTCATAGTTGATGGCTTTGCCTTGCTTGATGAGTGCGGCAGCCTTAGCGAACTCACCGACATTCACCACAACGGCTCCTTTACTTGCACGGGAGATGACGGGCATTTGTTTGGCAATATCGGCGGGTTTCGTTGAGTTTGCTTTGAGTGCGGCTAAAGCAAATGTGTAGATAGCGTCATAGCTGGTGGCGGCGTAGGAATTGGTTGATTCCGCTTCCAGCATATTTGCCAGCGTACTATTTGCTAAGTCGGACATATCCGCGCTGCGTTGGCTATATTCCTTGAACCTTGCCGCAAACGTATCGTAATTAGCATATTTCGCAGGATGCACGAAAGACAGCCCCTCCATTCCTTCAATAAGCGAAGGCTCTACCGCCATCACAAAGTCATTGTTGTAATTACCATCGCAACCAAAAAGGAACGGCTTGTAATCAGCATTAAAATATCCTTTGGAGTCGCTGAGAATTTTGCCGCCGTCGTTGTCGTAGCTGATAACATAAATCGCCGCAGGCTTCTTCGCGTAAAGCGAATCAAGTTTTGCCTTAAAACTGAATGTATCATACGAAGCAATATCTGGATAGGACACCGATGCGCGTACCTTGCCGCCTGCTTTCTCAAACGTTTTGGTGAATGCCTGTGCAAGCGCCGAACCGTAGGCATTGTTGATGGCAATGATACCGACACTTTTGAGTTTTTTCTTGAACAAAACGTCAGCGGCAACATGGGCTTGAAAAATATCGGACGGAATCGTACGCCAAACCAAGTTTTTATCGGCAACCTCGCTAATACGCGGCGACGTAGAAGCTGCCGTCATCAACATAACTCTTTTGGCAACGGCTATATGTGCGGCTCTTAGCGTATTGGCGGAACCACTCCCCGATACAATACAGACAGCGCCTTCACGAATAAGCTCATGGATAGTGCTATCCATACTGGCAGCGTCTTTGTCTTTACCATAGCGTACCGAAAGGACAAGATTTTTTCCGCCAATACCGCCGGCAGTGTTGATTTCTTCCACTGCCATTCGCATACTGCGCACTGAGGACACGCCCGACGGCGTAGCAGCACCCATCGAAACACCAATAATAATGCTGTCTTTAGGGCTATTTGGTAGCGAGGGCTGATGCGCCAGCATCATAAAGGGACTCGTACAGCAAGCAAGGGCTATAATGCCAATGAGAGTACGGAATAACCATGAGCGTTGCATAACACACAGAAAGAGAATGTGAAACAAAATACCGCTTACGATAACCTAGTTGTGATTAAGCATCTGGACAGTGATTCTTGGAACATAGACAAGAGTGTCTGTGCCACCGAAGCCAGTTACCATGCCGTAGCACAGACACTCCTGTCTGTGTAGATAGTTCAAGATAATTTCGTTCAACACCTTACAGAAGCAATAACTTATACTGGTACTGCTTCAGCCGGAGTCGCAATAAAGCCCTCCGGCACATTGCCTTTGCCGACAATATCAATAAAAATACTTAACAGTGACGGCTGAACGCGCTCAATCTTGGTCAAAGAGAGCTTGGCAATAAGCTGTGGAGCAATATCGTTAAGTGTTACCGATGGCTTCAAATCTATCTCGGCGTAATTGGAAAAGATTTCTGCTTTCTCTACGCCCGTTAGTCCTGTAATAAACTGCCCGTCGCCTTCAAACTCCACACGAAGTGTATTGGAACCATAGCGCTGTTTGACGCTCTCGACCGTACCTTGCACGACAGCTTGACCTTTGTTGTAAAGGATAATCTCATCACATATTTTTTCAGCAGATTCGAGTTGGTGAGTGCAAAAAATAATTGCCTTACCGCGATTCCGCAAATCCATTACCACATCCTTGAATTTAAGCTGATTCACCGGATCCAAACCGGAAAATGGCTCGTCTAAAATGAGCAAATCAGGGTCGTGAAGGGCGGCGGCAATAAACTGCACTTTTTGTTGATTTCCCTTCGAGAGCTCCTCAATTTTTCGCTTTTCCATGCCTTGCAGTTCAAATCGGGCAAGCCAGTCCGACACAAGTTTCTTTGCCGTGCTTGACGAACCTTTCAATGAAGCAAAGTAGGCAAGTGTATCGCCAATAGTGCTTTTCTTATAGAGTCCGCGTTCTTCCGGCAGATACCCGATAGCATTTTTCGTATGTTCGCCCACGTGGTCGCCGCGGAATCGAATACTACCGGAGTCCGGTTTTAAGATATTCAATATCATACGAATCGTTGTGGTCTTGCCTGCGCCGTTCGGTCCCAGAATACCCAAGACAGTGCCGGGCTTGACCTCGAAGGAAATCCCATCAACAGCTTTTAAGCCGCCTTTGTAGGTTTTATGGATGTTTTCAACAATCAGCATACAAGGGTAAGGAAAAAAGATAAAGAAAGAGAGGGAACTATGGTAAAATAATTGTCGGAATTGTGTAACTTTGGCATCGTTGGTCGGCGGTAATAAGACAAAGGTAGAATTTACCGTTACAAGCCTCATAAAGACTTGTCTCTACACCACAGAATTAGAGTAATCTCTTGACGAACAAGTCAAAGTCCAACGCAAGATAATCACCTTTACGCTAATTTTTGCACATAATCCTCAACGATTTTTGGAATATGAACACCATCTATCTCGTTCGCCACGGTATTGCTGAAGATGCCCAGCTCCTTCGTCCTGATTCTGAGCGGGCTTTGACCGAAGAGGGGCGTGAAAAAATGCACCGCATTGGCAAACGTCTTCAGCAAATAGGCATTAAGCCACACCTTGTTATCTCCAGCCCATACAAACGTGCGGTCGAAACTGCCGATATTCTCGTAGAGGAGTTAGGTTACACAGGTGAGCGATTCCAAGACAACCGTATCACGCCAAGTGGTCGTTACGAAGCCTTTTCCGCACTTTTTCAGGAATATAAAAGTTTCCGTGAAATTATGTTCGTCACCCACGACCCGTGCGTGAGCTTTTTAGTCGGGTCATTATGCAATGGTAACAATTTTAATATAGATTTCAAAAAAGGTGCGATTGCCTGCATCGGTATTGGTCGCCAAAGCCCACCTGCCGGAACGCTTTTGTGGTACACGCCACCGCGATTGCTGCTGGGTGAATAATCAAGCGCACAACAACAACCGCCACTAATTTTGCAACAAAGTTTCAGCGCGAATCATTCAACTTTCAATATCCTACCGAATCTATGTTTCAGCTCGACGAATCTCTCCAAACTCTTGACAAAGCAATATTCTACAAAGAACTTTTGCAACAAAGTTCAGGCTTGCTTCATGGTGAGCGCGACATAACGGCAAATATGGCAAATGTGGCTTCACTGCTTTTTCATACGATGCGTGATATTAACTGGTCGGGCTTCTATCTCTGGAAAAATGGTGAACTTGTGCTCGGACCATTCCACGGCAAGCCTGCCTGTGTACGCATTGCACTAGGCAAAGGCGTTTGCGGAACGGCAGCGGAGAAACGAGAGACACAAGTGGTCGCAGACGTACACGCTTTTCCGGGACACATTGCTTGCGATGCCGCTTCGCGCTCAGAAATTGTCGTACCACTCCTGAAAAACGGACATCTTGTCGGCGTGTTGGATATTGACAGCCCCATCGTCAGCCGCTTTGATACCGACGACCAACAAGAATTAGAGCGCCTTGCAGCGCTGCTCCTTGATGCTTCGGATATGTAGCCGACGGTGCTATCTCGACTTTAATCTCATCTAAAGAAAAGCCCGCTTGCGTTGTTACGTAAGCGGGCTTTTTTATTGAACGGTAAGCTGTGAGTGTGCTTATTCTTGAGGCAGTGCAAAAAATTCCTCGCGCGAAATCATCGGCACAACGGGCAAACTCTTCGTTTTGAGGGATTCATTCAGACTCACAAGATCTTTACCCGTAAGTTTTTCCCACGTGGTAACGGCTTGTTTTAATTCTGCGTCCAGCATTGCAAGGTTGTCCAGATGAACTTTGCTGGGCGCTCCGGCATGGAAACTGACCACCCCGTAGATTTCAAGCAGTTTCTCGCGGAGCTTATTCTCTTTCACGCCCACGTAGTAGCCTTCGCCAGCCACAAGCGTTTTGTAGAACTCCGCAAATTGTTTGTGATTCGCTTCAAGACTTGCTTTAACTACCGGGTCCGTAGCAGCATCCATACGGGTTTTGAGCGTGTCACGGGTACGAACGGTTGTCTCAATGATGTATGCAAGGCGTTCTTGCATATCGTAGAGCTGCTTCGCCGTTTTGTACTGTGCAAGGCGCTCCGAAGGCGGGTAGGGAGAACGCGGGTCGCTTGCAAGCGTAAGCGGTCC
>JANYDO010000432.1 GCA_025363605.1 Candidatus Kapaibacterium sp. | reverse complement strand
TCCGCAAGATGTTCATAGACCGATTCGAGCGAGCCGTATTGCTGAATGAGCGGTATAGCGGTCTTTTCGCCAATGCCTTTTACGCCCGGCACGTTATCCGATGCGTCGCCGATAAGCGCCAGCACGTCAATCACCTGTTCGGGTGCTACGCCAAATTTGGTGTGAACGCCCGCAATGTCCATCACGTCGTATTCGCCCATCGAAAAGCCGGGACGAAAGAGCCGCACATGGTCGTTGACGAGCTGGCAGTAGTCTTTGTCGCTCGTGATGCAGTATAAATCCACATCGCCCGCAGCACTGAAACGCTTTGTGAATGTGCCAATAATATCATCAGCTTCGTAGCCTGCGAGTTCTACTTGGGGAATGTTCAGAAGCGTAATCATTTCTTTGATGCGAGCAAGCTGCGGCACGAGTTCCTGCGGGAATTCGGGGCGATGCGCCTTGTACTTATCGAACATTTCATGCCGGAACGTGGGAGCGGCAGTGTCGAAGGCAATGCCGACGTAATCAGGTTTTTCTTTGTTCAGAATCGTTGCCAAGATATTGGCAAAACCATAGACTGCGCCTGTGAGTTCACCGTTTGGCGCTTGCAAACCCATTTTGGACATTGCGTGAAATGCGCGAAAGACCAAGGACATTGCATCGAAAAGAAAAAATTTCATAGCGGCTAAAGAAAAGAGAAAGTGCAGGATAACGAGGCGAGAAAAGCGCTTTGGAACACGCTTGCAAGCATTGTTCGCACAAAATACAACCATGCAGCCGATTACACAAGTTTCAAAAAATGTGGATAAACTATCCTAGTAATCTTCGTAGTCCCGAAGAATTTGTGTACTTTTGCCTTTGATTGATATTTGCTTAAAAAGAAATTTCATTACCAATCGGAAAAGGCAACAGTCTGAATCACTTTGTACGTTTTCACAATAACGGGTTTAGCGTTTTCTTGCGGACAAGTAGATATGCGGCTTTCCGCGTTCGCGCCAAACTGTTTCGTACAACTATGACCAACACTTTGATGACGACCAATCCTCAGAACCGTCTGTTTGTTGCGGCATTGATTCTTGCTGTCCTCACGCTCACATTCTCTGCCTGCAAAACGCTTCCGCAGCCTCTCAAAAACGGCTTCGCTTACTTTAACACGTATTACAATGCAAACCGGCTGATGGTGGCAAGCGAAGATGAGTTCTTTCTTTACGACGAGCAACAGCGGACAACGCCGCGCATTATCGTCATCGAAGAGCCGACATTTGTGGATGATAAACCCGATGACCGCGAAGTACCGCAGTTTATCAAAACGCTCGCCATTAAGCCCGAAAAGCTGGATAAAGCGCGTATCTGGATAGATTCGGTGCTTATCAAGGGTTCAAAATTGCTTGCGCGGCACACGGAGTCCGATTATATAGACCAGACGTTGTACCTCATGGCAAAAGCATATTTTTATCGCAGCGAGTGGTACAATGCACAGATGAAATGTCAAGAACTCATTGATAATTACCCCTACAGTCAGCTTTCGCCCGACGCGCATCTTCTTCTTGCTGAAACGCTGCTGATGCAAACAAAGTTTTCGCTCGCAGAAAGAGCGCTCTTGAGAGCGATTGACATAGCATGGGGACAACATCGGTACGATGCGCTTTCGGAGGCATTTCGGATTCAAGCAGAACTGGCGATGCACTTCAATAACCTTGAAGAAGCCGTGAAGCCTTATCGTCGAGCTATCGCGCAAGCAGATGACCGCGTGCAGCAGTCGCGCTGGCAGTTGGAAATTGGACTTCTCTATTACCGCAAGCATCAATTTGGCGATGCGGTCAAGGAGTTCAGCAAGGTATTAGATTTTGCGCCCGATGCCCTGACGCGCTTTGAAGCAGAGTTGTACCGTGCAGCAGCACTCACCCAACTGGGGCGATTCAACGAGGCAGAAAAAGGATTTCGGGAGATATTGACAAATCGTAATTATGCAGAATGGCGTTCTTTTTCATATAGCGAGTACATTGCGTTTCTTCGCCTGAGCAATAGACCGGGAATAGACAGTGTTTTTGCCTTGACCGACACGCTCAAATTCAAAGAAGCGCCCGCAGCAGCACGGTATCGTCAAGCACTTGATCTTTTCAAGCAGCATGAATACGACGGTGCGCAAGCGTTGTTTACAAAATCCTTAGTAGAGACTATGCCGACATATTTCTACGGTTCGCTCTACGCAAGGCTTTTGACTGATTGGAAAACGCAAATGCCGGAAGCTGTAAACAGCATTAAGTTCTACACGTTGCTTCGCGCTGATACTGCTACCTACACGCTTCCTGCACAAGATAGTGCAAGGCGCGTAGCCGCAAATAATATCTATCGCATCGGTCGAATTCACGAGCGCTTGGGAGTACCCGATTCGGCAGCGAAGTATTACAGGGCTGCCGTTGCTATTTGTCCCGAAGCAGATACAAACAGGGCGCGGTATCTCTATGCTGAAGCTGCCGTAGCGGGGCTAGAGCGTCGTGCTTCAAAAGCAGTGAATAAGCCTGCAAAGAGTACATCGGATTCCCTAGAATTAGCAAAATCACATCTCGCCGATTCGCTGCTCAAAGCGATTGTTACATTGTACCCGCTTACACAACAGGGCATAGATGCACGTATCCGATTGGGTTATACCGAGCAGTTTTTGGTAGATTCGCTGGCAGACATGATGCAGTCAGCCGACCGCTTCCGTCAAATAAAGCAATACGGAAAAGCGCTGCAAAAGTATAATCTTATCGCCGGGCGGTATGCCGACTCGAAGTATGCGCCTCGTGCGGTCTATGCGCAGGGCTGGTTGTATGAGCGTGAATTAGGCAAGCGCGATAGCGCAGTTTATTGGTACAGTCGTTTGGTCGAAAAATATCCGCAATCGTCCTTTGCTAAAGATGTGAAGCCTAGTCTGGACGGGCTTTTGGCGGATCGTCGTTTGCAGGATTCCCTGAAAGCATTGCCGAAATTACCCGTCGTATCCGGCTCAACAATAGCAACGCTTCAAGCCAGCACCGGCACTATCAACACTGCCAGTACTAATGCAACACTTCAAACTCCTGCGCCGTTGCAGCGTAGGCGTTAAATTGAGATAAGTCGCGGTGTAGTTGAAGATTTTTTACATCACAAAGAATATCACCAAGAAAGGCTTACATATAAGATGCATGAAATGATTCCTATGGTCGCCATAGTCTCAATGATTCTAGGGCTACCAACAATTATTGCCGGGTATGCGCTTGGCAAACGCTTTCTCGGTATTGTTGAGCGTCGGACGGAAATCCAGCAGCAGGAGTTGGAAGTAACCGAGCGTCGGCTCATATTGGAAGAGCGTGAGCGTGAGTTGGAAATTTACAAACTTGAGCTGGAAATTCGTCAACTTGAGCGTGGCGAAAGCGCAGAGGCATCGGCAAAAGCACAAGAGCAGCTCAAGTAAAAAAACAGCGTTCTTGCGATTACTCTTTGTATCGGATAATGACGAATAAACCAAACATTTTATGGCAAAACAAAAATACACCATTCTGATTGTTGACGACGACCCCGCTGTGCAAGCGGCGTGTACGGCCCTGAGTGAAAATTACGAGCAGGTCGTGTTTTTCAGCGAGCCTGACTATGCAAAAGCATTTGCAAACGTTGAGAAACTTCGTCCAGACCTTGTGCTTTTGGACGTGTACATGGGCGACAAAATGTGCTTCGATGCGCTTGATATGCTGCACGACAGGGGGCTAAAGATTCCCGCGATTATTATGACCGGTTCTTCAGATATGCGGATTGCTGTTCATGCTCTTAAATCAGGCGCGGAGGACTTTATTGTCAAGCCGCTCGACCCGATTCAGGTAGAATCTGCTGTTCAGAGAGCGCTTCGCAATTACGATTTGCGTCGTCAGATGGATATTTTGCAAGAGCGTCTTCAGGAAGAAGAGCAAAATGAACTACTTGGAAATTCTGAAACGATGCGGCAAGTCAAGCAGTTTGCTGATATTTTTGCACAGACCGACGATACGACGGTGCTTATCTTGGGCGAGTCCGGTACAGGCAAGGAATTGATGGCGCGATATATTCACCAGCGTTCACCACGCTCGGCGGGACCCTTTGTGTCGGTCAACTGTGGGGCTATTCCGCGCGAACTTGCAGAAAACGAGCTTTTTGGTTATGAGCGCGGCGCGTTCACGGGGGCGACGGAAAAGGTAAAGCTGGGGCGCTTTGAAATGGCGCATCGTGGCACGATTTTGCTGGATGAAGTCGGTGAATTAAGTTATGAAATGCAAATCAAACTTCTTCGTGTCTTGCAAGAGCGCAGTTTCTACCGGCTGGGAGGTGCAAAGGAAGTCTCGGTCAATGTGCGCGTCATTGCGGCTACCAATCGAAATTTAGAAAAAATGGTCGAAGAAGGAAAATTCCGCGAAGACCTCTTTTTTCGTCTGAACGTCGGGACGGTGATGATGCCGCCTCTTCGTGAGCGTCCGGGAGACATCATGCTCTTGGCGACGGCATTTTTGAATGAATTCAATAAAAAATTTGGTAAGCGCATGGGCGGCTTTACTACCGATGCAATTGAAGCGCTTGAATCCTACGAATGGAAAGGCAATGTTCGTGAGATGCGTAATGCGATTGAACGCATCACGCTCTTGGAATCGGGCGAGATGATTACGAAAGATTCGATTCGATTTTTGCGGGTCGGTATGGGTTCGCAGTCAGCCGGGCAGCCGCTTGCAAGCGGTCATCATCTGACTATTTCCAAGCAGGGAGCTTCGTTGGAGAGTGTTATGCGCGATCTGCTTGAGCAGACACTCAAACTCGCAGAAGGCAATCAAACGCAAGCTGCAAAGATGCTTGGCATTACGCGGGCTGTGCTGAAGACGCGAATGGAGCAGTCCGGCTTAGCACCGGAAGCAGATTTATGAAGCATATATTCACAAAACAAGAATTTTCCCGCAAGAACGTTGTGGGTAAAAGAACAAAATTGTATATTAAAACTCAACTTTTTTCATGCGATTTTTATTGCACCCGACCACACTCTTGAGCGAGGAATACGTCTATGCAAACAGCTTTTGACAAAGGCACCGACAAACGTGAGCAAGGAAGCGGCAGCGAAGAAGTGCTGCAGCTCGTTAGTTTTACGCTAGGCAAAGAAGAATTTGGTATTGATATTCTCCGAGTTCAGGAAATTAACCGCACTACATCGGTGACGCGCGTTCCGAACTCGCCACATTTTATTGAGGGCGTTATTAACTTGCGCGGCAAGGTAATACCGATTGTTGACTTGCGAAAGCGCTTCGGAATGGCACCATCGCAACACGATAAAAACACGCGTATTATCGTCGTCGAGATTCTCTCTAAAACGGTCGGTTTTATTGTGGATTCGGTACGAGAAGTGCTGCGTATCCCTCAAAGTGTCGTTGATCCACCACCACCAATTGTTGCGGGTATTAGTTCAGACTACATCGAAGGGGTTGGCAAGATGGATGATCGTCTGCTCATCCTTCTCAATCTTGAAAAAGCCTTGTCGTCAGCAGAATTACAGGCGCTTTAACCCAAAAAATGTTTGCGCGAGGATTGTAATTTGTGTCTTAATCGTAATGTAATATTGCGTCAGGACTTTAGAAAACAAAAGAAGCGCCACTCCTGTATTCTGCACCTTCTATAAAACTGTCCTCGAATGAGCGCAGCACACCTGAATAATATCTGTTCAGTGTGTATAGTTGTTTCGTAACTGTTTAGGTAGGCATTTTGCTTTTTTACTAAAATTTGACTCACAAACAGCAATTTGTGTTATAAAGCGTCTGTTTTTTTACGATTCCTATTGCCATTTTTACAAAATCATCTGGTTTTTGGGATTATTGGAATAAT
>JANYDO010000418.1 GCA_025363605.1 Candidatus Kapaibacterium sp. | reverse complement strand
GTTGAATTATGCTGCAAAGCACTGATTTGCTCCGGCGTAAGCGCGTGATAAGCCCGCGAGGACATCACCCAAAATCTTGCGCCCTTGCTATTGCGCACGTGCAGCATATTTCCTGCAAATTCATCCATCTGCGCTTCGCTGATTTCTACCACTACGCCCTGATGCTTTCGCAAGGAATCAAGCACAGTTTGGCGCTCATTCTCGTTCGGAATAGCTTCATCGCATATTACCGCCGCCCCTTCGCCAACCGCCATCATCACGTTCGTATGGTAAATCTGCCCGCCGTCTTTGCGGCGCGAAGTAAATTCTATTTCGGTAAACCCCATGCGTTTGGCAAAGTCCTGAAGCGCTTCCGAGTGCATCCGCGAGGAGCGGTTCGCGTACGCAATCTTGTTTGTTCTGTCTAGCACGAGACTCCCGGTGCCTTCCAGAAAAATATCATTCTCTTCAAAGCCCGATAAATCCTCCGTTTTTGTAAACCCGAAGCGATTGGCGAGGTCAATGACAATATCGGCACGGCGCTCCAAACGCCGATTCTCCGGCTCCATTGGATAGAGAACAATGCGCCCGTCGTCGTGCGTGGAAATCCAGTTGTTCGGGAAAATGGAATCCGGTGTGTGCGGCTGTGGCGTATCTTCTACGGTCAATACAGAAATACCGACTTCGCGTAAGATTTCGACAAAGTTCGTAAATTCTGCTCGTGCTGCCGACTGAATCTGTTGTCTCGCCTCGCCGGACAAGCCCGAATCGTCTTCCATGAAAGAATTTGTCTCCGCCGCATCGGGATTGAAGCCGAAATGCACGGGCGCTATCATCAGAACGGTGTTGGTGGTTTGCATATCGGGAATAATGAAAAACTTTGGAGGCAGGATTTGAACAGGTGTGTGCAGATTACATAAACACAAGAAAGACGGTAGTTTGGTTCTGTCATTTCACGACAAAGATTATATCGCTCCATGCCGTATATTCTTGTGTACGATTACGATTACGATAACGAAAAGAGATTTTTTTTTGCTCTAAATCGTTGGAAGAAAATTCATCCAAATACTTCATGATTTGTGGTCGTAGCGCCTGAAGATTCCGTTTGAGTTTCCAAGAACTATCAAAATCTTCTGTGTCGACAAGAACCAAAAATAATCTGTTGGAGGCATCAAATCGTAATTCGCCTTGTTCTTCGTACAGGTTGCGGATAAGTATTTGAGGGTCCGTCTGAACTTCTTTTAAGATTTCTAATCGAATATTTTTCATTGATGCCAAAGCATTTTGGCAAAATATATCACCACGTTCTTTCATTTTCTCAACAATTTCGTAGTATGTATCATCACTCCGGCGATGTTCGCTAAACGGTATATTTGCCTCTCGTGCTTGACGTTTTAATTCTGTAAGTTCGGGTCGTAAGCCCTTTTCGCGGCGTTTAGCTTCAATAAAATTTGCCGGTAAGTAAGTAACTTTCAAATCAAACGGTATACCGTCAATAAAAAAATCTACCTTCTTAATTTGCCCTACTGTTGGCAAAACGGAAGGATGGGATTTAAAAATATCTTCAATTAAAATACTTGACCAATGATTGTACCAACTGCAAAGTACATAGCCCTGAACAGCGCGTGGTATCTCAGTTTCTAGTTTCGTAGACAATTCATCAAACCTAGAATACACCTTAATATATCTGTCCACTAAGTATTTGTCCAAAGCATTAGAATAGTCTCCTCCCCAATCGAAGGAGCGGAGTTGATACAATTCAGAGACTAATTTCTCTTGGTCAATAGCTGCATGAGTTTCTTGATGCTTCGTGCGAATAAATGAGTCAAGTTGGGTGTGCGCGGTCTCTACATTTTCGCTGAGTTTTGTGTAAATCTCTTGAAATTTTGATTCTAAACGAGTTGCAGAGACAGGCAACTCAGCAAATTGGAGAAAATCATTGATTAACTCCCGGCGGGTAATAGACTTGATTTTAAGCCAGAGCAGCCCGGTTCTATTCGTTGTGAACTCTTCTAATTCATCATTGTTGTAGCGTTGATGCCAATAGGAAAAGGGTACAGATTCCATAAAATGCGAAGGGATAAACGAATGGGGTTTATTTTTACAAACGAACAATATTTCTTGACTTCCTGCAACGCTTCCTTTTCCGCCACGCCCATTTGCATATGTTTGCGTTTCAATGCTAACATCTTTGTAACGGGAAATCATTGCCCTAAGTTCCTGAAGTGAGGGATAACTTCGGTTATTGTAGCTAATGAGCCAGTGAGGAATATCGGCAGAAAGCTGAAATAACTGCTCAAAGGAATAAATTGCATCTTGTTTTTTGTCAAAACCGCTATAACGCTGCGGTTCGTAACGCTTTGTCGTATTGATAAATTGTTTATCGCGCCAATATTCAGTGTACGTTTCGAGTAGATGATAAAAACTCTGATAATTTGCATGGCTGTCGCAATAGGGTGGGTCAAAATAGACTAAATCAATACTTTGTAGTTTCGGTAGCAACGAAAGAATATTTTCATTATAGCTTTTGTTCTCCTTACCATTATCAAAGATTGCTTGATTGTATTTGCCAACCAACTCAAAAAATATATCCTTAATCGGGCGTGCTAAACTACGATTTCGCTTGACCCGCTCAGGGTCGTTGGCATAGTTCAACGCTTGAGTATGCGCAAAATGACCCATTGTTACCTTTCTTGTTAAGCTTCGATTCATTACCGCCAGAGCCAATGCGCGTTTCAAGGGATTACTGAGTAATTCTACATTATAGCGAAATTGATCAATAATTTGTGCTTGCTCATTGTCAAAGAAAATATTGGCAAACGTATCTTGCATGAGAGTATAGTTTTCAGTATCTCGTTGCGTGAAGAGTGCTTCTATGTCGTTAGCGCTCAGTTTTTCGCTGCTATTTTCAATGAGTGCAAGACCAATAGCGTGATTGAAACGTAAAAAGTCATTCGTATAGGTTTTGATTCCTCGTTGCTTTAGTGCAAAGGCAACAGACTGAGAGCCGCTAAAAGCATCTAGAGCAGTGGCAATATTGCTTGGCAAATATTTGGTGAGCCAGCCCGTAAAAATATATTTTGCACCTAAATACTGGGGTTCTGGAAATGAATACTGGAAATAGTCGTACTCTTCAAATAGCATGGTTGTTTCATGAATGGAACGCAAAACAGCAAAACAGGAAATATATTGTCAAGAGCCAAAGATAATAGTGTTTGGTGGATTTTTCAAAGAACTTGGTAAAATAAAGACTATTCTGATATTCTAACCATATATGCCACAGTACGGGAACCTGAGTTCCCGTTACCCAAGGTTAAAGCGCCGGACGAGGCTTTGCAGCGATTGCACCGTCTGGTTGAGGTCGTCGGTGGTGCGGGCAATTTCCGTGGTTGTCTGGCTGGACTCTTCCGCGACAGTGCTAATACCGTCCAAGTGATTTGCCACTTCCTTGCTGGCGCTCATCTGCGCCTCGCTTGCGCGGGCGAGATGCTGAATGGTGATAGAAACCGCATCAATGCGCGCGATAATACCACCCAAAGCCTCGGCTGCCTTAGCAGCAGATGTTTTACCCGCTTCTACTTCTTTTGTTCCCGCTTCAATAGCATCAACGGCGGCTTCGGTATCGCGCTGAATTTGCTTAATCATCGTGCTAATTTGCTTCGTGGCTTGCTGTGTGCGCTCGGCGAGTTTGCGGACTTCATCGGCAACAACCGCAAAGCCTCGTCCTTGGTCACCTGCACGGGCGGCTTCGATGGCGGCGTTCAATGCCAGAAGATTCGTCTGGTCAGCAATTTCTTCAATCACCTGCACAATATCGCCGATTTGCTGACTGCTCTCGCCGAGAGAGCGAACGCTCTGCGAAGAGGTCGTCACAACATCCGCCAGACGGTTGATACCATGAATCGTTGTGGTGATAATTTCACCGCCACGCTTTGCTTCGTTGCTTGCTTCGGCAGCTTGCTTAGAGGCTTCGCGGGCTTCGTTCGTATTTTGTTCGCTGTCTTCCGCCATGCGATTAACGGTATCGGCGACAACGGAGATTTGACGCGCTTCCTCCTCAATGCCGGACGACATTTGCTCGGCGCTTGAGGCAATGTGCGTTGTTACTGTCGCTGTCATTTCCACCGCCGCCGCCACTTGCGTCACCATTCCGCGAATGTTCTCCACAGCAGCATTGTAGCCGTAAATCAAGCCTTCCATTTCTTCATCGCTGCTAATACTGTCGTCGTGGCGCAATTGCAACTCCTGCGTCAGGTCACCTTGCGCAAACTGCTCTACACTTGCCAGCATCATATCAAAACTGTCTTTCAGGTATTGGCGCTCGGCTTCTGATTGCTCTACTGCCTCGTCAATTTTTCGCTCTACGCCCGTTTTTTCCAGCGCAAGCGCCATCATGCCGTCGCGCAGGTTGGACACCATTCTATTAAACGCTCGCCCTAGCTGTCCCAGTTCATCGCTGCCGGTCATCATCACCGATTGGTCTATATCGCCTTTGGCGACTTTATTGGCTTTGTCGGTAATCTCACGAAGCGGACTATTGATGCAGTAATTCAGCAAACGCCCCGCGCCGATAGCAACGAGTATGCTTAATAACGACACGACTGCCATGAGAATAGTGACCATCTGACCGCGCTGAATAGTCTGTTTCTCAAAGGTTTCTGCTTGATCGCGGTTAATACGCATAAGATTGCGCAAGCGTATAAAGACCTCTTCTGATTTTGTTCTGTGCGCACCGTAAATAATCTCCATTGCTTCATTTTTCTGACCGGACATTACTAAACTAATAATGTTGTCGCGGCTGCTACGGTATGTTTGCAGTATGGGTACAAATTCATCGAAGGCAAGACGTTCTTCCGCACTGGAAATAAGCGGCTGGTAGAGAGCGAGGAGCGAATCGGTTGTTTTGTGATATAATCGAATACGCTCCGCCGTTTGCAATACTGCCAGAGAGTCGTCATGCAGCACTATATCCCGCGACATCACCCGCTTTTGCTGCAAGACATTCTCCAGTTCACTCAGAAGGGTAATGGTAACAATATTTTTGTCGTAAATCTCGCGCACATTGCTTGTCATCTGCCCCGATGACACAACAGCAATTACGCCGCCCGTACACACAAGCGCCGCCACGACTCCGAAGGCAATCGTAAACTTTTGCGTAAGTCGCGCATGAATAAGGAACCACTGAAGCATAATGAGTGAAAAATGAGAAATGAAAAATGACGAGGTTACGCCGACAAACGCTATTGTTAGCGCTGTTCGAGGTGCAATTTACCAAGCATCGCTGCGCCCACAAGCCCAGCCGTGCTACCAAAACGCGCAGGACGAATTTCCGATTCGGGTGCAATGGTCGGTAGAGAGCGTGTTTTCAACATTTGCCGTGCAGTATCAAGGAAAATGGGATGTGCTTGCGACACACCGCCGCCGACAATCACAATGCGCATATCCAAAATGGCAAGCATAGAGCATAATCCCAATCCAAGCAACATTCCTGCACGCTCCAGACACGCAAGCGCCGCAGCATCGTGGCGCACGGCAGCATCGGAAATATCTTTAACGTCCAGTTCTTTGACCTGATGCAAAAGCGATTCGGGATACCGCTTTGCGATGCGCTTTGCCATGCGAATAAGCCCATGACGACCGATTGCTTCTTCCAACGTGCCGGTGCGAAAGCTAACACTTTCATTTTCTTCCGGCTCGGCATCAACATTGATAAGAACGTGACCGCACTCGCCACCACCGCCACGCTCTCCGGTGAAAATCTTCTGGTCAACGATAATTCCCCCGCCAACGCCCGTGCCGAGTGTGATGTAGAGGAAATGCGAGTCGTTTTTTCCTGCACCCAATTCCGATTCGGCAAATGCTGCAACATTGGCATCATTATCAATCGCAACCGGCACGGTGGCTACGGTTTGGAGTAGTTCGACAAGCGGCACGATACCCCAGCCGGGAAGATTAGGCGGGTGATAGACGCAGCCGTCTTTGGGATGAACCACCGACGGGAAGCCAACACCGATAGAATCGGCTTCCGTCGTGAGTTTGCGTACAATGCTTTGCAACTGGTCTATCATGGCATCCTTACCGGATGCGGGGTTTGTAGGCACGGAAGATTGCTGCTTAATTTCGCCATCTGCCGACACAATGCCGTATTTAATGGACGTACCACCAATGTCAATACCTGCGTACATAATCGGAATAATGAAGGATGAAGGATGAGGTAATTGTAGAAAACTCTTTTTAGCGCCCCAAATAGCGGCAAACATAAGCATGAGGCTTCAAAAACACACAAATACAGATAATTTTGCCTCAAGTTCTACTTGGGTGTAGTGCCGGACTCATCAACAATAAAAATTTTTTCGCCCGGCTTCATCATACCATACTTTTCACGGGCGATTTTTTCAATCAGAAGACTATCTTGCTCAAGGCGTAGAATCTGGCTTTTCAGCGAATCTTGTTCTGCGCGGGCTGCCGTAATCCTTCCGGCAAGACTCCGACGTTCCCATTCAAGCGAAACACGCGCAAAGAGTCCACGCGATGAAAAGAGTGCATAGCTTACAATGGGAATACCAATAATGGCAACAATCATCAGCCGTCGTTTTTGTGGTTCGGTCATAATATGTTGATTGAGGTATAGAGCATCTGTGCAAATTTACACAGTGCCACCGAGGAATCAAGAAAATTCGGTAGGTGAGCCGGAAATATCGCTCAAACCCACCATTTGCCGAAGGGCAATCGCGCGAACTTCCTGAGCAAACATCACGCGCAATTCGGCAGGTGCAAGAATCTGAATATGCGCCCCGAACGACAGCAGCCAGCGCATAATCCACATCAGCGAAGGAACAATAAAAGTCAAGATTGCGCCGTTTGCGCTTGCTTCTTCTTCCACAAAGCCATAGTAATACTTTTGTGCCGCAATAATACGAAGCGCTTCCTGAGCCACTTCCACGCGCACTTCGTGGGGTTCGCGGAGGTCGTACTGTTTTGCCAGATAGTCCGTGAGAGAAAAATTATCGTGCGCCGCAAACTGCTCTTCTGTGAGCCGTAAGTGCCGAATGCGGTCAAGTCGAAAGTCCCGCACATTCTCACGCAGGCGGCAATAGCCGATAATATGCCAGTGATTGCCGTAATACACCAAGTGCAGCGGCTCTATCGAACGCTCGGTTGCATCGTCCTGACGGTTTTCGTAGCGAATGAGCACTCGCGAGCGCCGCGCTATTGCTTGCTGCAAGACCGAAAGTATATCACTGCCCAATTCCTCACGAAATGCTGCAGGGCGCGTAAAAACAGAGACGGAATGTCGTAAGCGTTCAAAATGCTCGCGTTTCTCGCCGGGCAGGACGGATTGCACTTTCACCAAAGCCGATTGTAAATGCTGCTGCAAGGATTCATCGGTCAGATGCCGCACAAATTCTGCTCCCATGAGTAACGTTCCTGCTTCTTCTTCGGTGAACATCACGGGCGCAAGATGTTCGCCTTGCAAACTGTAACCGTAGCCGGCTTCTCCTGCAATCGGCACACCCGCGATGCACAACGCATCTACGTCCCGATAGACCGTCCGAACACTCGTCCCAAAATACTCAGCAATATCTTCCGCTCTGAGCCGTTTTTTACGCTGCAAGAGCAGTACCGTTGCAATAAGACGATTGATTCTATCCATAATTCGCTGGCGTGATTCGTATCCCAAAAAAAACGTACTCGGCGCGTCGTCGTGTCGTCTGCAAAATACACCTTATCCCGCATAATCAAAACACGAAATTCATACCGTTTATGACCCCTTTTCTTCTTTCTCTCGACCACCGCCTTCAGTGCGATGGTGTCGAATGCGTAGCCTTTTCGAGAGCAAATCTCCTGATTGACGACGAGATATTTGCCGCCATGCAGCGATCGGGCGAAGCGCTGCAAACAATATTGATGCGTGGCGATGCCGTCTATGGCTTAACCACTGGTTTCGGACCGCTTGTGCGCTACGACGGCACAAGGAACGATGCGCAGGGAATCGGCTTAATTGCTCATTTGGGCGCGGGCTATGGCGAGAACGTTGAGCCGGAAGTTGTTCGCGGGGCGATGCTCATTCGGCTGCACACTCTTGCGCGGGGAATGTCGGGAATTGCACCGCAAGCAGCACAATTTTATGCGGATATGCTGAATAAAAATATCCTTGCCGCCGTGCCGTCCATCGGCTCGCTTGGCGCAAGCGGCGATTTGATACCGCTTGCACACGTCGTTCGGGCAATGATTGGTGAAGGTGAGGTTTTGCGCGGCACAGGTACGATTCCCGCACTGCAAGCACTCCATGAGAACGGCTTGCAGCCTTGCGCTCTGACCGGGCGCGACGCATTGGCGCTTGTGAACGGTACGTCATTTTCCAGCGCGTACATGGCTCTCGCGCTTGTGCGCAGCCGCCGCTTGCTTGCCAAAACCGAAGAATGTACGGGCTGGCTGATGCGCGTGATGGGATGCCGCAGAAATGGCTTGGATGAGCGCCTCCACAGGGCAAAAGGACACAAAGGACAAGAAGAATCGGCGCGGAATATTTTGCGAGAAGCAACTATTGGCAATGACAGTGAGGACCCGAATCGCCCGCTCCAAGAAATTTACTCCATTCGCTGCGCTCCGCAAATACTCGGCGCAGCGCGAGATGTCCTCCGCCAAAGCCAAGAAATGACCGAACAAGAACTCAACGGGGTGGACGACAACCCGCTTGTGGACGCGGAAACGCTTGAAATCTTGCACGGTGGTAATTTTATGACGCAGCACATTGCCTTTGCTGCCGATAGCCTGAATAGTGCGCTCACTCAGACGGGCAATCTCGTCGAGCGACACATCGAAGCTCTCGTGACCCCCGCCCTCAATGGCGGTGCGCCTCTTTTGCTGGCTGCACAAGCAGGCGCTATGAGCGGCATGGCGGGCGTACAACTCACGGCAACGGCACTTCTCGCCGAGATGCGCTCTCACAGGCAACAGTACGCTTCGTCGTCATTGCCAACGAATGTCGGCAACCAAGACATCGTGCCGATGGGCTTCCAAGCTGCCCGCGAGTGTTATCACCAAACGAAGCGATTGGCGGCTATTCTTGCGTGCGAGTCGTTGTGCATTGCGCAACTGGCAGCATTGAAGGGATACGTGGGTGCGCCTCCGGCATGGATGCAGGAGTTTGAACCATTACGTGAAGACAGAGCAATGCGTGGCGAGATTGAGAGGCTTGCAGAGCAGATTTTACGAGGAGTTTGAGCGAGGAGAAGAAGAAAAGAGAGAACCATCTACTGAAAAAGTGGCTGTAAATTCGTGCGTGGCAGTGCCGCTACGACCGAGCAGAGCGTTCTCTTGCCTTGCTTTTCATCTTCCCAAAAAACGACGGTCGTGGAAGTATCGGTCTTTGTGTCCCAGAGCCATTCGCCTTTGTGGAGAGCTGCCCATGCTTCGTTGTGAATAGATGCGTGTTCAGCCGTTTTTGTGTCCAAATCTATTTCCCACATATAAACCAACGTTTCGCCGTGCTTGAAGACCAGATGCGCCGACTTTTTGCCGTTTTCTTCCGAGACGACACCGCCCAAGAGCTGTGCATTGATTTTAGGGTGAACGATATTGTAATGCACACCCGCTTTATGAAAAAAATTGTCTAACGCCTCAAACGAAGCAGTCTTGCACTGGAGCGTGATTTGTCCGCTTCGCACTGCCCGATAATTCTGCAACGACTCTTTCACAAATACCGTCTGCGGCACATCGTTTAGGACGGCGTTTGCAACGGAGTTTTGTGCAGTTTCGGATGATACGGGAGTAGGAGTAATGCGCGTTTGCAAAGAAAACCGTACTGCCACCCAGCCCAGCACAAGCACCGCCAGCACGGCAACAAGCGAGTATGGACGCTGCCACATAACGGCAATCATCTTCGGTGTATTACGAAGCATTGGGGAGCGAAGTATTGGGGAGCGTTGGAGTTGAGGCGCTGTGCGCACGGGAGTTACGTTTTGACGTTCTTGCGTGTGGCTTTCGTGGCTGATGCGCTCCAGAGTTGCGGTGCGTGTCCACTCTTGTTCCAAACTCAGCAATACCGACCGCCGCGCATCCACGGGTGCAGAGGTGCGAAGTCTCTCTTGACGCGCTTGCAGAACGTTTTTGACGGCGCAGAGCGAGCGATATTCTGCCTCGAACACGGCATCATCTTTCAGGCGAGTCTCCAGAGCAGCTTTTTCCTCTGCTTGAAGCCTGCCGTCTATGTATGCGCTCAAGTGTTCGTCGTGGATTCGCATTGCTGCTATGGTAATGAAGAGTGCGTGGAAGTCTGTGATAATGCTTGGTGATACGTTCTTATTCGTGTAAGCGTGTGTGCTTTGCTAGGTCTTGTCATCAGAGGGCGGTGGTGGTGGTGAGCCGTCGGTAAAACCTTTGTTTTTGGCATAGTCAAAAAGCTGGTCTCGGAGAACTTTTCGCGCTCTGTGGAGACGAGAGCGCACCGTACCTATGGGGCAGTCCAGTATTTCGGCAATTTCTTCGTAGGTCATGCTTTCAATGTCGCTTAATATCAGCACCGTACGAAAACTTTCCGGGAGCGATTGCAGCGCCGCCGTTACTTCATCGTCGAGAAGGGTGCTAAAAAGCGTTTCTTCGAGGTTGTTGGCATCTACGCTTGCGGGACGGAGCGTTTCGTAGAACTCTTCAATGTCGTCATAGCGAACTTTATCCGGTTCACGGGATTGCTTGCGATAACGATTGATAAAGGAGTTCTTTGAGATTTGAAACAACCACGCCTTGCAATTAGTTCCTTGCTGAAAACTATCGAAAAAGCGAAACGCTTTCAAATACGTCTCTTGCAGCAAATCCCGCGCGTCTTCGCCGTTACCCGTGAGGTTGTAGGCAAAGTGATACACCGAATCCATATAGGGAAGCGCTTCCTGCTCAAAGGCACGCTTTTTTTCATTCAAGCGCGTTTGCTCAGGAAGTATGTCGCCGAAGCCTTGTTGTTCCAAAGGACTATTCATCTGGTTTTCGGAAATATCAGCGTTTGGATTCTCAAAGAAAGGGCAATCACACTGCTACTGCTTCAGTTTTCTGCTGCGCCCGCTCAAATCTGACCCACGCTACGATGCAGAATACCAACGTTAGTAAAGAAAAAATGATTTCCAGCGTCAGCAAGGTATCTTGTTGTTGGGCGGTGATGTGATTATTCATCAGCAGTCGCGGTGCGGGACTTGCCCACCAAATGGCTAATGCGAATCCAAGAACGCACAGAGTAACACCAATCCACTCGCTTATCTTTCGGTAGCTGAACATCCCGACCACCACAAGCAGCACTCCTGCTATCCAATAGAAGACCATTTTTCGGGGCTGCACCGTTGCTTCTTCTCTATCCCGAATCGCTTCTTCGAGTGCAGTTTTCTGCGCTGTCAGTGTCGCAATGCGGTCGTAAGGGTATTTATCAATGCGCCGAAGTGAGTCCTCGTACTTCTCAAAATTCTGCAACTCTTTTTGCGTCTTGTCATAATCACGCGCCAACTGCTCAAGCGGCAGGTCTTTCGAGACAAGTGCTTCCATATTCGTTGCGTATTGGTCGAGTATGGAGCCGTGAGGTTTGAGAAATTTCGTATACGTGTTGAGCAGCAACTGGACGACAAGCGTGCCAATGAAGATAAATACAACTATCTTGTAGAATAACGGTTTTTTCATTCAGCGATTGTTCAAAAGAAATAAGTGTAAGGAAGTAACGAGACATCTGAGTACACGAAATTATCCATTGGTAGCACAGACATTCTTGTCTGTGAGTTTTGAAGCGGTGTTCGAGGGATTCACAAACAAGATGAGCGCGGCGCTCAGTCTGTGCCACCGAAATCAGTCTTCAAGCCATCTGCATAATTTTGTCGTACACTGAGCAAGAATTCAGAAAAAGATATTGGCTGCACAACAACATCAGCCGCACACCAATCTACAAAAAAAAGATTGAGCCGCAATCTGAAAAAGCGAGGCGCTCTTTTACTCAGAAATGTACCAGTCAGTGCTTTTCGAGGAACACCAAACGTTAAAAATGGTGCATGGCAAACAGCCCGTCATGGCTTTGCAAACAGCACAAAACCTTTGTTCTCCCACACGATAGTGTATTTTTTCTCCACCAAAAAGAGCGAATCCAGATACGTCGCGCAGTCGTGGGAATAAGCATATTCGCCATAAAACATCTTCTCCGGCGTGTAGCCGAGCGCAAAGGTGTTCGTCGGGCGGTCAGCATCAAGCGAAACAGCCGTGTTCGGGTCAAACTTCCCACGCACCACATAGCGCGGAAACGAGGTGCAGACTTGCGTGTAGTCGGTCAAGTCTTTGCGCACTGTCCACATCTGCCCTATCCACGGATGTTTGTACCACGGGATGGTCTTGGTCACAAAATACACCATTGCCATACTTGGGTATGCCTGAAGCGTGTCGCTCTCGCGCAGCCCGCGTGAACGCAGTTCGCCAAGTAGTTCTTCCAGTGATTCGGTGCGTCCTTGGCTGGAAACAATGCCGCGCACGGCGGGCGAGGAAAACCACGTATGCAAGCGGTAGGTGGGTTGGTCGCGGTAGGGCATTTGCAGACGCAATGCGATTCCCAGTACAATCGCCCCAACAATAAGCAGCGACCGCACAAAACGAAACTCCAGATACTGCGAAACAAACGTGCGCGATTCCAAAATGGCTATCGGGAAAATGAGCCACACGCCGTGCCGAAAATTACTCACCCACACGCCCGAACCGCCAAGGCTCACCAGCACAAAAAAAGTAAACGCAGCCAGAAAAAGAATTTGCTTTGGAACGTCCATCGTGCGCCATTCAGCAAGCATGATGTACGCAACAATCAAGAGCGGCGCACCCAGCAAAAACGACGTGATAGGACCGTAATGGAAGCCAAGCGATTTGGACGCAAGCAAAATCACGACGCTCACAATACCCACGCCAAACGCCAGCAGTAACGCGCCTTCCACGACACGCCCCGCGCGACCGCGCAAAAACGTCAGGCGCTGCCAGAGAAACGCCACCACAAACGCTGCCGCGCCCACACTCAAAATTTTGCCATACCGAAGCGTCGTGCTCACCAGAAGCGGGTAGTAGCCAAGTTCAGGGTGCAATGCGGCGTATTCGTGGAAGGTATTGACGGCGTTCATGGATTTGATGCTATCAGCAATAATGCCCTGCACCGTGAAGCCCCGCAGAATCAGCAACCCCACGCAAGCAAGCCCCCCCGCCACAAAACCAGCCATTAGCCACGCCGCAATACGCAGCATAATTTTTTTGTCATAGCCCCTAAGCGCCGCAAAGACAAGCATCGCATACACAGCAGCGCACCACAGCAGCATCGGCAAACGAGAAAACACCATCAATGCAGCAATAAAGCCGCTTGCAAGCATATACAACGTTGCCTCTCTCCCACCAACACTCCCGCTTGGCACATCACTCCCGCTTGGCAAAGGGGGCTGGGGGGATTTCCTCGCAAAATACCGCAAAAACAGCGCCCCACTCGCCAGCGCAAGGAATCCGGGCAAATTATGATATTCCACAATCAACCCCTCTTCGCTATTGAACGCCGCCAGAATGAGCGTAGGCACAAGCGCGAAGGCGATGGCGCGTTTGTCGTCGTAGAACCACGAGAGAATCACGTAGCAAAGCAGCGCCGAAGCCGTCATCATCAGCACCCACTGGAAGCGGTATGCCAAAAGCGAGTCTGCGCCCGTGTAGAACCAAAATCCTGCCAGAAAAGCACTCCCGAAATTGTTAAAATCCCAGAGCGCGGCTTTCGGATGTGCGGCTTGCATCCATGCCATAGTGGTGCTGTATCCTGTGTCGGTGTAGTCCAGACCGAAGAAGATAAGCGGGAGAAGAAGGCACAGTGCAACGACCTTGAGAATAATTGCGTAGCGCAGAAACGGACGCTCAGAAAGTATAGCCATAATCACGTTGTTGAGAATGTTTGTTTAATGATGAGGTGGAGTGCAAACGCAAGTTTGCACAATATATTACTTTATATTGCTTTTGCGAACTCGCGTTCGCACTCCAATCGGTGAGAAATACATTACCGCAGCACCTGCAAGAGTTTGGCTACGCGCTCACTACCAGCCTGCACGACCACGCTGTACGTGCCATTTGGCAAGGTGTGGAGGTCTTGCTCTACATCGTGCGTGCCCGCCGCAAGCTCACCAAGCGCACCGTGCTGCACGAGACGACCAAGCACATCGAAAATACTGACCTCTACCATACCCGCTCTTGGTATATCCAGCGTCAGGCGTGTGCGGTCAAGAACGGGGTGCGGAGCGAAAGAAATGGTTACTGTGGCGGGCAGTGGTGTTAAGGTGCGCACGGAGACTGGGGAAGCGCCGCCTATATTCGCCTTGAATACGCCGCCACCCCGTGTCCCAGCAAAGAGCGTCCCGCTGCCGCTTACCATGAGGGCAAAGATAGAGGAATTTGTTAGCCCTGCATTCATAGGTGTCCAATTTGCACCATTGTCTTGGGAGCGGAATACCCCGCCACCGTCTGTTCCAGCAAGAAGCGTCCCATTACCGCTCACTGTGAGGGCAAGGATATGGGGATACGTTAGCCCCACATTCACCGATGTCCAATTCGCGCCATTGTCCGAGGAACGGAATATTCCGCCACCGTATGTTCCAGCAAAGAGCATTCCATTGCTGCTCACGGTAAGCGCATTGATATAGTAATTCGTTAGCCCTGAATTTATCGGTGTCCAATTCGCTCCATTATCCAAGGAGCGGAATACTCCGCCATTGCGTGTCCCAGCAAAGACTGTCCCATTGCCGCTCACCGTGAGGGCATAAACATATAAATTCTGAATCCCTGAATTCACTGGTATCCAATTCGCACCATTATCTGACGAGCGGAAAACCCCGCCACCCACTGTCCCAGCAAAGAGTATTCCGTTGCCACTTACTGTGATGGTACTTATACCGTAATTTGTCAATCCCGCATTTACTGGTGTCCAGCTTGTGCCATTATCCGAAGAGCGAAAAACCCCGCCACCATATGTCCCAGCAAAGAGCACTCCATTGCCGCTCACCGTAAGGACACTGACATAGGAATTCGTTCTTCCCGTATTCACCAATGTCCAATTCGCGCCATTGTCCGACGAGCGGAATACTCCGCCATCACTTGTCCCAGCCAATATCGTCCCATTACTGCTCACCGTGAAGGCAAAAACAGATAAATTCGTTAATCCAGCATTCATTGATGTCCAATTCATACCATCGTCGGATGACCGCAAGATTCCGCTAAAGTATGTCCCCGCAAAGAGGATTCCATTGCCACTTACCGTGAGGGCATTGACGGAGGAATTTGGTAACCACGCATTTACCTGTGTCCAATTCGCACCATTGTCCGAAGAGCGAAAAACCCCGCCATCGTATGTCCCAGCAAAGAGAGAGCCTTTGCCACTCACCGTAAGGGCGATGATATAGGAATTTGATAGCTCCACATTCACAGGTACCCAATTCGCGCCATTGTCCGACGAGCGGAAAACCCCACCACCATCTGTCCCAGCAAAGAGTGTTCCACTGCTGCTCACCGTGAGAGCAAACACTGTGGAACTTGTTAGACCCGCATTCACCGATGTCCAATTTGTACCATTATCCGACGAGCGGAAGATTCCACCACCGTCCGTTCCCACAAAGAATGTCCCATTGCCGATTACCATGAGGGTATGAACATAAGTATTTATTAGACCCGCATTCACGGGTGCCCAATTCGCGCCATTGTCCGACGAGCGAAAAACCCCACCACTACGGGTTCCAGCCAATATCGTCCCATTGCTGCTCACCGTAAGGGCAAGAACATTTGGATTCGTTAGCCCTGCATTTACTCGTGTCCAATTCGCGCCATTGTTGGTTGAGCGGAAGACGCCATCACCATCTGTCCCAGCAAAGAGCGTTCCACTGCTGCTCACCGTGAGGGTACGGACATAGAAAATCGTTAATCCAGCATTTACCGATGTCCAGCTTACGCCATTATCCGACGAGCGGAATATCCCACCACCGTCTGTCCCAGCAAAGAGCGTGGTTCCATTGGATGCAAAACAACGAATAAAACCCCCATACGGACCATTCGTCTGCTGCCACGTAATATCTTGAGCCTGTGCAAAGTCAACAAACAAGAACAAAACAAGATACAGCGCCATTACTCGCGCTTTGCGATAGGAAACGTCAACAATAGTTTTCATAGAAAGACGGAAT
>JANYDO010000391.1 GCA_025363605.1 Candidatus Kapaibacterium sp. | reverse complement strand
GTCTATCTCTTTTTTCTTGAGAGCAGTTTGGATCTACTGAATTTATCTTGTCGCCCATTATAGACATATGTGCTTTTGTGATTTTCTCAAATTGCATATCTATCATATCAGAGGTTATATTTGCTGGATCCATTTGGCAAGTTTTGCACCCAAGCACAGGGTTTTCTTTACTAAATTTGTCAAGCGTACCCATATCAGATGCGAAGCGCGTTTTAAGGTTGCTCATAGACTGCCGTACTTTGTTAGAAAACTCAAGGTACTCAGGCTCAGAGAAATTCATTAATTCAGCAGATACTTTGACATCATTTTTCATCATTGCTTGTCTGAATCGCTCTTTGTCATGCCCAATAGCAATTTTCATTTTAAAAATCAATGTTTGCTGCATTTCACGAAGGGCGATAAAATCTTCGTCACGGGCTAATTTTTTCGCCAATGCTCGTTCTGGCTCGCTTAAAGGGGTATTAGTATTTTGAACCATTGCTTGTGTCTGAGTAGTTTCAGACTGAGCTATGGACTCATTTTTTAATACTGACTTATCTGTCGCAGGTTTATTCACTACCTGTGCCGTCTCCTGATACGCCGACAATATCATCAGACCAAACAAAAATGCCGCCATCGCCTTAAACGGGCGAGAAGAGTATAGTTTTTCGAGGGACATAGAAATGCCCCTTCAAGGAAAGGTTTTTCTGCCCCGAAAAAAGTTGGTATTTTTGCACCATATGTCGAAAGCAGAGAAAACTTTCACGTGGCACTCCGCACTTCAGCGCCCGGCAAAGGCGTTTTCGTGCAGGCGGCGTACTTCTTCGGGGCAGAATAGGAGACAGTGCGCCGCTTTATTTGTTATTACTCACGCAAAATACTATTCCTGCCAGAAACCCACAAGGGCAACTATGCGAACCGTCCCACTTATTGTGTGAATCGTCCCACTTGGGCAGGGTTATTTTTTACCGTTTGTTGGCTTCGGTGCTTGCGTTGGGGCTGTTATTTTTCGCTTTTTGGGAAGGCGGAAATTTTTTCCTTGCGATGACGGGATATGTTCTGCCCCCCCCCGTTTACTGTTTTGGGCTAAGGCTCCTCGCAGTTCCACCATAAGCTGTGAGCCGTCGGGGGTAACGACAAGGTTTCCATAATACCGTTTCAAAAAGAACTGCGTTTTTTCGCGCGAGACTTTGACTTCGTGCCCGCCTTGCAGCGTGAGGGTAAGACCTTTGCAGGTGTGGTTGCGCTCCACGCGGACTATTGCGTTCATATTCACCATTGCCGAACGGTGCACTCGCATAAAGTCCGATGGGGGAAGTTTGGCTTCCCATGTCTGGAGGTTTTCCGCGTGTAGGTGCTGTTCCACTGTATGCGTATGTGCATGGTGTGAAGGTTTTCCGTTATCGTTTTCGGGTGTGCCCGTGTGATACCAAACTTCAGTATAGATATTTTTTGCCACACAGCACACAATATCGGCAACGGGTATATGCACCTCGCCGTGTGGCGAAGCGATAGCGATAATGGCGCTTGTTTCCTTGCTCCCGTTCGCCTGCGGCGTAGTTTCCTGTGTTGTGTTTTTCTGCGTGTCAGTTTTTCGTTTCTTTTTGTCCGGTTTGGCGTTGTGATAGAGCCACACCGTAAACATTCGACGAGCAAGAGCATGGCGGAGCAATTCGAGTTGTGCTGCTATCAGATCGGCATCGAAGGGCAAGGGCACGAGTCCGGCAAAGGCAGGAAGCGCCTGCAAACGTGCGGTGTGGGGCAGAATAATTTCGGGTGCGGCAAGCAATATCACGGGCGGCGTGTCGCGCGTGGCAAGTTCGCTCAACACCTCGGCAACGTCAAGCACTTCTTCTTCGGTAGAAACCTGCACGAACACGACGCGCACGTGTTGTGTCCGCAAGACGTAGTGCAGCCCGTTAGCGGGATAGCCTTGGCTCATACAATGGAAGTCAAATTCTGTGTGTTCTTCAAGTACAGACAAAGACGACCGGAACAGTTCGGGATCGGCGATAAAGGCAGCCGGATTGGCAGATTTTTTTTTCATGGAAAAGACCAAAGAATATCAGCACACTTCTAAGAACAAGGGAGAAAATATGGATGCACTATTGGATATGCAATAAACAGCAATATAGCGTTTCTCAAGCAGGTTGGGAAACGCTATATCGTGCTAACTTCTATTTTTTTTTCGTTTTACTCGTATCGTAGAGATTCTGCCGCTTCCACGATTGCCGCTTTTCTCGCCGGAAAATAGCCAGCAAGCAAGCCGATAAGCGACAGCACAAACGTCACAAACACCATCAGCCACACTTGAATAATAGGACGTGCCAAAAGCGAAATCGGGTCAACAACGCTATCCCCCGCAGGAATCAGCCATGCCAGCCGTACCAGCGCCCACGACATTGCCACACCAAAAACGCCACCGGTGAGCGATAGTAAAATTGCTTCCGACACAAACTGCCCAATGATGTGAAATCGCTGTGCGCCAAGCGCCTTGCGAACACCGATTTCCTTGGTGCGCTCTTTGACGGCGATGTACATGATGTTGGCAATACCGACACCCGCAACAATGAGCGTCATCAAGCCAATTAAACCCAGAAAAAGCTGTATTCCCAATGACATGATATTCATTTGCTTTTCGCCCTCCACAAAGTCCCACACCCAGAGCGCCCGCGCGTCGTCGTCATGGAATTGGTATTTGCGTCCGAGTGTCCGATAGACTAGCGATTTTACCATCTCTTGCTTGTCGGGGTCGCTTGGGCGAATGACAATAGAACGCAAGCGCTTCACACCAAGCATTTGCTTGAACGTGCTGTATGGGATAATCGCGCGGCGATTGTCAGGACCATTGCTCATACCCATTTGCTTTTTTGCTTGGAGAACGCCGATAACGGTGAATGGCGCATCGTTCAAATAGACCGTTTTACCGACAGCATCAATATCCTTACCGACAACATCCCGCGCAATGTCCGGACCCAAAACCAGCACATTGCGCTTTTCGGCAACATCTTTTTCGGAAAGGAAGCGTCCGCCTGCAATCGGATACATGGAACGCAGACCGCTAAAGCTGGGGTTGACGCCTTCGCAAAACGTATTTTTGGGTTCTTTGCCGTAGCGCAGATTGACCGAGCGACCGTAGGTGGGGCTTGCTGCGGCAATAAACGGTATTGCATCGGTAAGCACTTTTACATCTTCTTCTTGGAGAGCAATTTCCCGTGCCTTCGGAAGTCCGTTATATTCTTTGCCCGTCTCGCCACCATAGACCATCATCACCTGATTACCTGCATTGCGCATATTCCTCACCAATGCTTGTCCCAAGCCGTCGCCAAAAGCAACGAGCAGCACAATAGTCATCGTACCCCACGCAACGGCGCTCATGGTCAGAAAGGCGCGTGTACGCTGTTGCTTGATGTTGAACCAAAAATCTTGGAGTAATGTTTGAAGCATGATTGTTTTTTCGATGAAATTTGAGAAGGAAGAGTTAGGACTTTCGCAAAAATGGCTTTTTGCATGAACAGACAAGAGTGTCTGTTCCACCAAAGAATATCCGATGTCTTGGTAGCGCAGACACTCTTGTCTGCGTCTTTTGCGAAAGTCCTAAGAGAGTATAAATCACGTTCTAAGACATTCGACCACATCCAGATACGCCGCCCGCCGTGCAGGAAAGAAGCCTGCCGCCACGCCGATAGCCATCAGCAATCCAACAGCAATAAGCGCTACCGACCACGACAAATCAGGTGTTCCGACGGCATCTTGAATCGGGAGCATTGCGAGAAGTTTGATAATACCGAGCGCAATCATAAAGCCCAGAAGCGCTCCTGCCATAACAACTAAAATTGCTTCAGCAAGAAATTGTAGTAGAATCGTCGTGCGATGCGCTCCCACAGCCCGCCGAATACCGATTTCGCGGATGCGCTCTTGCACAACGACAAACATGATGTTTGCCACGCCCAAGCCACCCACAGCGAGAGTAAATGTGCCGACAATGCCCAGAAATACGTTCAAACCCAAGAAGAAATAGAATACAAATTTATCCATTTCGGACGTGTCCCACAGAAAGACTGCTTCTTTGTCCGTCGGGTCGAAGCGGTATTTTGAAGCCATAACCTCGTAAAATTGCGTTTTGACATTTTCCGCCTCAAGCGGATTTTTTAGGCGATACAGCAGGTTATTGGCATACGCAGTAGGAAACATACTACGGTAGGTCGTTATCGGTATAAATGCTCGTTCTTCGTCGGGTGTGCCGTAGTTGGAGTTTTGGATTTTTTTCTGCATTACCCCAATGACTAAAAATGGCGATGCACCAAGCATAATTGTCTTGCCAACAGCATTTTCTTCACCAAAAAGCAACTGCTTTGCACGGTCGCCCAGCACCACCACACGGCGGCGATCGTGAATGTCAATCTCATTCAGCCAGCGCCCGCCCTGCTCGACATACACATTGCGCATATCGGAATAGCTCATCTCCACGCCCGTTATGCCCGGTTTCATTACGTTTGTTCCGTGAACGGCATTGGTCGTGGTTTCTTGGTATTCGGCAGTTGCCACAGCGATAGCAGGTATGCGCTGTTCCAGCATCCGCGCATCCTCCTCATGGAGGCGAATCCGCCGTCCAATATTGAAGCCTGAGTGCGGCTTGGTGGTGCGCGACCCGAAGACCACGACGATTCGCTCGCCCATGCCGTGCATATTTTTAGCGGTTTGCTTCTTGAAGCCCTCGCCAAATGCCAGTAGTACGACGATAGCAACCGTTCCCCATACGATACCAAACATGGTCAGAAAGGCGCGTAATTTCTGGGTGCGTATGTTAAAGAAAAATTCTTGTATTGCAGTGAACATAGTATTGGTCAGAGTTTTGAGAGATGAGGCAGAAAAAAAGGACACAGATGGTGTGGACAAAACAATTAGGTGCGGATTCTTTATTGAAGTAATCTGCTACATCCGTGTCCTCTGAAGCAAATGGGCAAAGTCTATTAGTTCTCAATCTTCTTCATCGGTGGCTCTGCAACGACCGTGCCGTCCTGAATGCCGCTCAGAATCTCAATCGTAATGGCATCGCTGAGTCCGGTTTTGATGTGTTTTTCGCTTGGTTTTTCGTCTTTGTTTTTGGCGGGCATGAGTACGAAACTGGAATCGCCGCGCATGACAATCACGCGCTCAGGTAGCGTTAGGATTCCCTCTTTTTTCTGGATGATAATTTCGGCATTAGCGGAATAGCCGGCGCGAAGCTGTGCGAGGAACTCTTTGGCAATCGTGGCTTTGATGTCGAACGTCGTGGTGTTGTCCTTTTTCTGTGCTTTCAAGCCGATTTCCGAGACCGTTGCTTTGATTTCTGTATTCGGCAAAGCACCAATTTTCATCACAATCGGCATTCCCACTTTCACGCGCCCGACGTTTATTTCGTCCACCGTGCCTTTGAAAATAAGCGTTTTCATATCGGCAAGTGTCATCAGCGTCACACCCGCTTGAAAGCTGCTTTGCGCAACAACGGGGTCGCCGACATTAACCACTTTTTGCAGAATGTAGCCGTCCATTTCCGCACGGACAATACTTTCGTATTGCTTACCGCCCGCCAAAACGCGCCCTGATTTGAGCAGTTCCAAGCGGTCTTGTCCGGTCTTGAGGCGGAGCATTGCTGCATTGTATTGTTGCAAAGCCTTCTCGTATTCTTGCGTTGCGACCATTCCTTTTGCTTTCAGTCCTTCCAAACGTTCTTTGTCGCGTCCCAAAATACCAACATCATTTTTAGCCAATTCGATTTCTTGAGCTACATCGGAGATTTCACGGGGGGTCGGAGCAGGTTTGACTTCGATGAGCGGGTCGCCCTTGTGCACAAAATCACCTTCGTCGTGGAAAATTTTTGCCACAACGCCGGAGACTTGGGATTTGACTTGAATCTCTTTTTCGGGTTCAATTGTACCGACAGCAAGCACTTTGTCAGTAATAGAACCACGCTTCACGCGAATTTCTGTTATGGAAGCAGCTTCTTCTTTTTTGGAAAAACTGTTGACAGCAAAGAAGCCGATTCCTGCAACAACTAATCCACCAAGCGACCAATAGGTAATTTTCTTTTTCATAGCGCATCAAATTAATAAAAATGAATGAAATATTTTTACTCTTTCTATGCAGTACGAAGGCTTTCGCAGAAGGTTTCAAATGCAGGAAAATAATTTTGTAGGATATTCGTCGGAGAGAACTTTTTGGAGGGGAAGGTAATACTTAAACTGACTTTGGGGAAAAAAGTTTCATTTCATGCAGACTATCAAGCAATCATGCAGAACAGAGCAAAAAAAAGCGCAACACTTTGAGAGTGTTGCGCTTAAATATTTTCTTTTTGAGCAGGAAATCGTCTTTCAAAAACCCCTGATTTTGCCACTTTGAAGCGCTTTGTACGCCATATCTGCCCCTGCTTGCACGACGAATATCAAACTGCCAAAGCGCGGGTCTTTCGTGTAGCCGAGTTTGAAACGGGCGTAGATTTGCTGGGCAATGACAACAATTTTGAGCAAACCGAAAACGTAGTAAAACACGATATTCGACACATCACGTCCCGTCTCATCTGCATACCGGGCAACAACTTCTTCGCGATTCAAGTTGCCTTCAATGGAAGTTAGCCCGAACATCTTGAGTGGCATCGGGTCGTTTTCTTCCGCCCAATATCCAAGCGTTGTTCCCAAGTCCATAAGCGGGTCGCCGATGGTTGCCATTTCCCAATCCAGCACAGCGCTGATGGCGCTTAAATCGGTTGCAAAGACGACGTTATCATATTTGTAATCGTTGTGAATGAGTGTTGGTGCGCTCGTCGTGTCGGGAATGTTTGCCATCAGCCATTCGGCGACGTTGTTCATGCCCGGAATCTCGTCTGTTTTGGCGTTTTCATAGCGCTTTATCCAACCTTCTACCTGACGACGCACGTAGCCATCGGGCTTGCCGAGCGCTTGCAATTCGGGCGTGGAAATGTCCACAGCGTGCAGTGCGGCAAGATTATCAACGAGGAGCGTAGAAAGGCGCTTCATCACAGGCGCGGAGAGGTCGAGTGCGTCGGGCTTTTTGCTGCGGAGAATCACGCCCTGAACTCGTTCCATGACGTAAAATGGTGCTCCCAATACGTCAGTATCATCACAATAGACAAGCGGCGACGGCACTTTGGGGTAAGCAGTGCGAAGAGCGTGCAGCACCTTGTATTCGCGCTCCATATCGTGAGCAGACTTGATATTTGCGCCGACTGGCGGGCGACGCAGCACGTACTCAATGCGCTCTCCGTGCACACTTGCCGTCAGCATATACGTCAAATTTGAGAAACCACTTGGAAACTGGTGAATGTCTAGTAAGCCCGTCATGCCTTTAATGTGCTGGCTTAGATAGTCTGCCAAGCGCACAGTATCAAGCTCTTCCCCTTGTCTGGTTTGAATAGGCGCATCGAGAGCCTGTTTGTTTGCGGTATCGTTCATTGTGTACCCTTTCTTACTTCAAAAGTTTTTACTTCACCAATTGGGAAATGTGCTTGAACATATCTGTTCCGGCAACTACGCAGAGTTCAAACAACACTGATTCCAGCGACGTAATGATGCACCCTGCACGGCGCATCCGCTCTATGGCAATATATTTGTCGTTGGATTTGCGCGAGGAAACGCAATCTTCGATAATGATAGGGCGGTAGTTTTTTTCGCGCAAGTCGAGGGCTGTCTGCAAGACGCAGATGTGAGATTCTATGCCCACAAGCAGGATTTGCTTGCGCCCTAAATTTTCCAGCGAATCGGTGAATTCTTTTTCGCCGCAGCAACTAAAAGAGAGTTTCTCCATCGGCGAATAATAGTCTGCAAGCGCCGTTTGGAGCGGTGGGAGCGTTTTGCCCAGTCCTTTGACATATTGCTCGGTGACGATTATTGGCAGATTGAGAATTTGCATTCCAATAATAAATTTTTCGATATTGGCAGCAAGTTCGGTGTGTTCGTGGATATGCGGGAAAAGGCGTTCCTGCACGTCCACAACGACAGCGAGGGCATTATCACGGCGAATTTTCATAGCGAGTAGGTAAATAAAGAGAGGAAGGAAAGAACGAGAGAGCGAAGCGTACCTTCATGCGCGAAAATACAGGAAAACTTGATGGTATGCAATGGGAAAATGAGGCGGGAGGTACTCACAAGAATTTCGGACACATTACTCATCGAAGTATATTTGAATTCCGCCTCATTTTTGGAAGACACCAATGAAAAAGAGCCGAAGAGATTTACCACTCTTCGGCTCTTTCCAAAATATATTATCTGATTTCTTGAGTAAGAGTAAGGATTAGAACAATACAGGATATTGACTTATCTCTTGTGCCAGATTATTACTTTTGTCACGGAAACACAATTTCTACTAGAAACCTCAAGACACAATCTTTGGGACATTCTTAATTGTTCACACCTGTTTTAAGTGGTTGTGGGCTTGTGCTAGTGGCAGCGCCACGTTTTGTGCGCCAGTATTTACGCTCTGCTTTTACTTCTTCGGATGTTTTGTCAGCTTTAGCAGGTATCTGGAATTCTTGTCCCGGATAAATAATATCGGGATTACGAATAATGCTCTTATTAGCAACCCAGATTTTTGGCCAAAGGAACGCATCATCATAAATCTCATTGCGAGCAGAGATATTCCACAAACATTCGCGGTTTTCTGCCCATGTGCCAACGGTGTAGCTGCTTGTATTCTTTTTCTTTTCGCGGTAGAGTCCTTTGATGTCTTTTGCAGTAGCAATAATGCGGTTAAAGAATTCCGGCAACAGCGCGATTTTCTCTTTGCGCATAGCATTCAGTTCATTTTCAAGAGCACGTACTTGGTCTTGCTTGTCTTTTTCTGCCAAAGCATCATCGGAAAGTGCTTTCAGTTCGCGTACTTTTCCTTCTAGAACGCCAAGTTTCTGACGGAAAGCATCCACATCAGCTTTAGAGGCGTTCACCAGTGCATAGAAGGAACTATCGCAGTCAGCAGCAGCTTTCTGAAGAGCTGCGAGCTTTTTTGTCAATGTTGTAAATTTTTCCTCGCCTTGCTTAAACTGCGTTTCTAAGCCCGCAGTCGCCTCGCGAAATTGCTTGATGCGAACATCAGCTTCGTCTTTGGTAAGCTGCTCATCGGGCTTATTAGGGTCGAGAGCGACAGGCTGTTGCTGGGCATGGGCAACAGAAGATGTCAGAAGGACAGCAACAATAAGGGAGCGAAAATACAATTGAAATTTCATAGTGGTATCGAAATGAAGATGAGACAATTATCCTGCACAGGCTTATTTTTTCTTACCGGTATTGGTTTTCACGGTATCTTTTGCCGGCTCGGTATAATCAGGCCATGCGTTCGGGTATTTCGCCAAGCGCTGTTCCAATGCAACTTTTTCTTCATTACATTTTGTTACCGCACGTTCGCGGTCAGCAATTTCCGTTTCCAAACGAGCAATTTCAGTCTGGCGTATTTTTATTTTTTCTCCCAGCGAAGCCTGCTGGCGACGGAGTTCGGCAATTTGCGCCTTTTGCTCATCGGTTATCTTTGCCGCACCGCACGAGGTCAGAAGCGTAGCGACAACAAAGCCGCTTGCGATAAAAAAGTGTGTTTTATTCATAATGTGCATCTCCTCATCGCATCATTGCGTAAAAAATAAAGAATCGGAATATTCATAAATTATTGCATATTCAGCACTTGTACCGAATAATACTTCGTAACTATTGATTGTGGACGCTGAATATAAGAAAGTCATTCTATCTACCCAAATATTTTCCTTCCACATCTAAAACCATTTGTAAGAGTTCTTCGTCGAAGAAGTAGGTTTAATAGCAATTCTCTTTCATTTTTCACATTTGACGCTATGCGCACCAAATTTCTTGTCCTTGCACTTGTTTTCTTTTTCTTTCGTTCACTCTCCTTCGCGTCAGCTCAAACGCTCCCAAGCGCTGATGACGTATTTGCAGCCGTGCAAAAAAAGTATGCTGATGGCGCTTCCATGCGCGTAAAGTTTTTGATGAAAAGTGAGGACGTGCGCGGTTCATTGGCACTCAAACGCGGCAACAAGTACATTCTCGAACTGAATGGGCGGACAATTATTTGTAATGGCAAGACGGTCTGGAATTACGACGGGGCACAAAAAAAAGTCGTTATTAGTGATTTCCGTGATAACCCCGATAATATCTCGCCGGAACGTATTTTCATGAACTTTCCACGCACCTACAAACCAAGCCTGAGTACCGAAAAGACAAGTAATGAATTGCTGCTCACACTCGCCCCGGCGAAGGCACGCGACCAAATGAGCGATATGCAGCGTGTGGGCTTACGGCTCTCACGAGATATTCGCTTAAAAGGCATTGTTATTTTCGACGGCTCAACGCTGCATGAATGGGACATTACCGACATTAAACCCGATGCAGGATTGACTGATAGCGCTTTTGAATGGAAACCGCCCCAAGGTGTACAGGTCATTGATTTACGGGATTAATGTTCCCTCGGACTTGTACGATTGTTTCGCAAAATTTGCCCCTTCCATTCCACACTTGATTTCAAGCCAAGAAACGGAGTCATTAGCTCAACAAGCAAAAAGAACGGCTCCGCAAGAGGCATCAGTCCTACTTTTGCTGTCATACCAAGTTCCCTGAAAGCAGGATAGGTGAGCGCCATATCCGCCACGGTACGCACGAGCAACAGAAGCGCCAGCAAGCTCCACGAAGCACTCAGTAATGCCGCTCCAATCCCTAGCCACATTGCTACGGAAGAAATAACAAAGACAGCTCCGCGCCATCCGAGCGCCTTACCGCCATTGACCCAACGATGATGCTGCTTGATAAACGTAGCGACATCAGGGCATGGCAACGTCTCAATTTTTGTTTCGCGGGCGCAGATATACCGTGCTTCATAGCCGGCGTGGGTAACAGCTTGCAACAGCGCCAAGTCTTCTGTAACTGAAAAGCGGATTTTGGGGTATCCCCCCAGTTCGTCGTACACACTGCGGCGGACACTGAGATTATTGCCAAAGCAGCCGAGCGGCTGCCCCAAAGCCACGCCCGCGCTTGCCATCGTATTATTGATAAGCCATTCCAGCATTTGCAGCACATCGAAAAAACGCCCTTCTTTTGCCAATGTGTACGACGCAATTAAGCCTATTCGAGGATTTTGGAAGGTATGCGCAATCGCCGAAATCCATGTTGGCGGTACGGCACAGTCGGCATCGGTCATCAAGACAAATTCTCCTTGAGAGCGCATGATTCCTTGATGAACGGCACGAGGCTTCCCTTGCAGATTCGTATTCGTGCGGTCGTCAACGGTATTATGAACAATGACATTTGGAAACTGTTCGTGGAGTGCTCCCAATATCTCGCCAGTGCGGTCGGTGGAACGATCATTGACAACGACTACTTCAAAGCACTCACGTGGGTAATCACTCTGCATAAGAGAGCGGACGCAATGCTCAATATTGCTTTCTTCATTTCGTGCCGGTACGACGACAGAAACAAACGGCGTAAACTCCGACGGCACATTATAGGCAATTCGCTTCCTGCGCTCACGGGATGCGCCCAGCATAAACACAAGTGTCCGCAGAGAATACACCGCTATTGCGGAAATAACGAGAACGTAGATAATATGTAGAGTATCGGGCATAATAATTCGGAATCATCGTTGAACAAGCATCGCGAAGTTACTATGTTTTTCCCCCTGAAACAAACTCCCCGTATGCAAAATCTTGGTAATACACTTTTCCAAAGAAGAACCCTTTTTAGCAGGAACAATTAAAAAAGCCTCCAATGCTAGTGTGGAATTGGTATCCAGCACTCATTGGAGGCTTGCAATAATTATTTATTTGCTTAGAGTCGCTCTCTCACGTGCTTGGGCAAAAGATATTAATAGTTGAAGCGAACATCTGTAGCTTTGAGCATATTTTCAATTCTTCGCAATTCCGTTTCTGAAATTGGGTTGGCATTCAGTTGAATCATCTCAAGGTTCTTGAGTTTACCCATAGTTGCAGGTATTTTGTCAATCTTGTTAAAGCGTAGATTCAATATACGCAACTTTGTCAATTTCATCACATCTGCTGGTAATTCCGTGAGACGATTTCCACCAAAGTCTAAGAGTGCGAGATTGGTTAGCCCAAATATCTCCTTCGGAATCTTGGTAATTTGATTTGCCGTGAGATACAACACTTTCAGATTTTTCAGTTTCGTAACGGGCAGTGGTACTTGGGTTAATTCGTTTTTGCCAAAATCTACCGACTTAAGTTTTTTGAGATTAGCAAATTCCGCTGGCACTGTCGTCAATTTATTGCCGTACAGACTGAGCGTATGAAGATTGACAAACTTGCCAATTTCGGGCGGAAGAGAGGTAAGATTTTTTTCATGCAAGTCCAAAAACGTCACGTTCTCCGGCTCTTTGAGAGCATCCTCAATAGACTCAAAGCGTTTCGCATTTCTTTGTAATGAGTCCAAGACCCCCATTTCGGGGTCAGGCTTGCGATCTGGAGCCAGTGATGCCGGTTTACCGACGGAGGCAGCCGCAGGTGCAACTTGAGTGCCTGCTTTCTTTTTTTTACCTGTTGTTGATTTTGCTTGCTGTGCTTGTGCTGTGTTGGTGGTTGTAACCGCTCCTAAGAGCAGTGAACCAAGGATAATACCGGAAAGAATACGCTTCATGCGTTTGCCATCTCCTTCAATGTGAAACGAAAAAGTACGTTGATGTACGGAATTACTGGTAGTGTTATGATTCCTTAATGAATCTATTTTCTCTCTTCTCAATGACGCGATGTTCTCACTCTTTTTTTGCTGGCGGCTCACAAAGCTCCATCAGTACGCCATTCGTGGACTTGGGATGCAAGAAAGCAATCATCATATCGTGAGCGCCTTTTTGCGCGGTCGTGTTAATAAGCTGCACACCGCCAAGCGCCAAGCGCTGCAATTCGTCATTCACGCCTTCGGTCGTAAAGGCGACATGATGAATACCCTCTCCACGCTTTTCGATAAACTTTGCAATCGGCGAATCTGCATCCGTCGGAGCCGTCAATTCAATGAGTACATCGCCAACCTTAAATGAAGCAACATCCACCTTTTGGTCGGCAACGGTCTCGCGGTGAAACGACTCTACACGAAAAATCTTTGCGAAAAGCTCCATGCTCGTTGTCAAGTCTCGTACCGCTATGCCAAGATGATTTACGCCGCTAATCATAGTCGTCTTTCAAATCCGTAAAGAAACAAAGTTTTTATGCTCCGCTACAAGAGTATCTTCTTCAATAATGCGCTGCGCCTCAGCAAGCTGCTCCACCGTGTTTACGCCCAGAACTTCTGCAAAAGCGGAGCATTTCCAAGCAACGACACTTTCGCCGCGCTTGCGGAGAATACTGATAATATCGGTCAAATAATATTCGCCTTGTACATTGGTGTTCGATACTTCGCGGAGCGCTGTAAAAAGCGAATCTGCACGAACAAGATAAATACCGCTGTTAATCTCCGTTATTGCGCGTTCGGCTTCGCTTGCGTCTTTATGCTCGACAATCCGCTCAAAGTTGTTGCCTGTTCGCACGATGCGTCCGTAGCCCGTGGGATTTGGTGCGTCCACCGACAGCACCGATACCGCAGCACCAATCGCTGCGTGAGCAGCGGCAAAAGAGCGGAGGGTTTCTGAACGCAGCAAGGGAACATCGCCCGAAAGAATCAGAACATCGCCTGCGAAATCGTGCAAGACCGATTCGGCTTGTTGCACCGCATGACCGGTGCCGAGCTGTGCGTCTTGGTGCGCATACTCCAGCCGACCGGGAAATTCTGCGCTGAGGTAATCCATCACCGATTCTTTTTGAAAGCCCACCACGGCGACAATGCGCTGAGGGGAAAGCGATTCAGCTTGACGAACAACATAGGCAATCATCGGTTTGCCAGAGAGTTCAAACATTACTTTTGCTTTGTTCGGATTATTCATTCGCGTACCTTTTCCGGCAGCAAGAATAATTACAGCAAGAGATTGAGACATGAAAAGAACGAAATAATGTGCAAAATTACGAAATTTGATGAGCGAAGCAGCAAAAATCCTCTGTTAAAGAATGTTAAGGTACAATCCGACATAAACAAGTATGTCATTGTAAAATCAGCTATAACAGATTTCTATTTCTGCTTTTACAAGCAACTTGGCGAAAATAGCCAAGATTACAAAGTTATGACAATTTTATTTGCTGTACAAATTTTCGCAGATAAGTTGTAAATTCGCGCTGCGAACTGCATCCGTTACGCAGTCGCTCTACGCACAGCACTCCGGCTGACTAGATTTACTACTTTCACCTTTATAGATGCTTCAGGAAGGACAAACGTTTATGCGTATTTCTCTGGCAAAATTGGCTCATGCACGAAGTGGTGACAAAGGCGATGCGGCAAACTGCGGCGTTATCGCTTTCAAAGAAGAGTGGTACCCGATTGTGCGCGATGCACTCACCACAGAGCGCGTCAAGAAGCACTTTGAGGGCGTATGCTTGGGCGAAGTAGATCGCTACGAACTGCCGAACATCTGGGCACTCAATTTCGTGCTTCACAACACGCTCGGCGGCGGCGGCACGGTCTCGCTCAAACTTGATGCGCAAGGCAAAACTATCGCCTCAGCAATGCTGATGATGGAAATTGATGTGCCGGATTCGCTTGTTGTCTAATCGCCGAGCGTTGACAGCGTAACGTTTTATTTACCGTACAACACTGACAAACCCGCTTTGCACCGAAGCGCCGTCCACTTCCAGACGATAGCCATACACGCCGCTTGGCAAGCCCACGCTCTGCCACGAAAGATTGTGCTGTCCTGCCGTGAAAGCGTCATCTGCCACTGTTTGCAGGATGCTCCCAAGCGTTGTGCAGACCGTGAGTTTCACACGGCTTGCTTTGGAAAGATTGAGAGTGAAGGTAACATCACCGCTCGTGGGATTCGGATAGACCGCTTCCAGCACTGGTTCCAAAGCCTTTGCATTCCGCACCGATGTTATGGTGTAGGTGTAAGGAACGGGCTGCGTCACGAGAGCTTCCAGACGCAAAAGACTATGACTGCGAGAAGCACACGAATCATTCGCCACGTAGCGAATTAAGGGGAAATTCTGCCCGATGGCTTGCGGCGTGTAGCGCAACCACAAGCGTTCCAGCTTCGGCTGCCCACTCCGCCATTCCGCTCGCAAGGAAGGCTGCCATGAGCCTGTGGAAGAAAGCGAATACTCCACACCGGAAACTGCACTCAAAGACAGCCAGCCGCTTGTGGCAGTACTGCTCGTCAGTATTGGAACAGAGGCGATAGTGCTTTGAGCGATGGACATTTGCCCGAAGATAAGTTTTACTCCTTCAAATTGTCGTTGCTCAAGAGAAATCCCCTCAGCCTGCGGCACTGACATACCGAAAATAGCTGTTCGTGGTTGAACTAGAAAGAAGCATGGAACAGACCAACCAAGATTGTCTGTTGCTGTTACAGTACAAAGTATTGACTGACAAAGGTTGGAGGTCTTATTAAGACCGTAATACAGAGTCGGTCTTGGGTTTACATTACCCTGAATGACTGTGCTATCTAAATTCTTTACACGCACTGCTACAACAGATTGATTCTCAGATTCGGCACTATATTTCATTCCTGTTTGCAAAGAAATAGTGTTTTGAGAAACTCCTATTGCAACGTTATTAAAATTGAAAAAAACTGAATTGACTCCACCAAAATCGTTTCGCCATTGCGGAGATTCAAGTTCAATACGGTCTTCGGTAGGTGTTTGTCCCGTAGGAATCAAAAGTGCTTTATCTTGTATTTGGTTGACCACTATCGGCGGCACTGTCTTCGGCACAGGCATCGTGAAACGCCACACTTCCGACCATGCGCCTACGTTCACGCTGTCCAGCCGTGCGCGGACACGCCAGAATGCCGTCAGTTCCGCAGGCACGTAAGGAAGCGATGTTCGGCGAATGGTAAGGATGTTCTGGGTAGCGCTCAATGTCTGCACTGTTGGCAGAGTAAAGAGGCTGTCCCACCCGATTGCGACTTCATAACGAGAGGCATCAGAAAGAGGATTCCACCGGAGGCGGATAAGAGAATCAGCTACAAGGGTAGCATTTGGAGGAGTAATTAAGCGAGGCTGCGCGTAAGCAAGGGGCATAGCGACAAGCGATAACGCAACCAGTCATAACAAACATGAGTACAGAACGCATAGACACGAGCAAATAAGGGGACAAAAGAGATTGTCGGCTAATATGCGCAAAAACGCCGAAAGAGAATACTTTTTCGGCGTTTTCGTATTTTGGGCATTCAGCAGAGAATTTATTCTGCTGCTTTTTCTTCCGGTGCTGCTTCTGAAGTGGTATCTTCAGCAACAACTTCCGCTT
>JANYDO010000368.1 GCA_025363605.1 Candidatus Kapaibacterium sp. | reverse complement strand
GACACGTGTACCGTTCCGACTTGCTTTGCCGCACCTGTGGTAGCATCAGCGATCCAGAGTTCTACGCCGTCTTTGGCATCGCGGGTAAAGGCAATGGAAGCGCCGTTGAACGACCATGAAGGCGAACCAAGTTTTGATCCTGCCGGAACTTGAATACGGATAGCGGTTTTTACTCCGCCTTGCTTCGAGGCTTCGCCTACGGGCTGTATGGTCAGTCCGCTGACTTCCGCAATGCGTTGTGAGGAGTTCAACTCAGGATTGATGCGGACTCCGGCGAGTCTCAGCATCGGTTCGGCAAGGACGGAGAGCGAAGGATTGGGCTTGGTTTCCACCAGCAACATTGCGTCACGGCGCGGGCTGAGGATTGCTTGCGGGACGACGGGCGCGTCAATAATGTCCGCGATTGCCTTTGGCGGCATTTTGTACGCGGATTGTGCTTGCAGGAATATGTGCGTTCCGGCAAGGAAGCAAAGCGCCAGAACTGCCAGTAATAGAGGCTTCGGAGCAAGATATTTCGTCAATAAACGTTTCATAACAGCAAAGAAAAACGGTAAAACAAGTGGTGTGGAATAATGCAGGAATATTATTCTGTGTAGCGTTCTAGCTTGAAGGTTGCGCCAAGATAGCGTTTGCGGACTTCTTCGTTCTCGGCGATTTCTTCTGCCGTGCCGGAATAAAATACTTGCCCGTCTATCAAAATATAGGCGCGGTCAGTGATGGAGAGCGTTTCGTGGACATTATGGTCAGTGATAAGAACACCGATACCGCGCCGCCTTAATGACCGAACGATGCCGATAATTTCTTCCACTGCTATCGGGTCAATACCGGCAAAGGGTTCGTCTAGCAACATAAATTTGGGGTTTGTTGCCAGTGACCGCGCAATCTCACATCTGCGGCGCTCACCGCCAGAGAGCATAAAACCTTTGCTCTTGCGAATATGAGTTATGCTCAAATCCTCCAAAAGCTGCTCCAACCGTTCTTTGCGTTGAGGCTTTGTGAGACCTTGCAATTCCAGAATTGCCATGATATTATCTTCCACCGTCATTTTGCGAAAGACGGAGGCTTCTTGCGGTAGATAGCCCAGTCCAAGCCGTGCGCGTTTGTACATCGGCACTTTCGTAATATCGGCATTGTCCAGAAAAACGCTCCCCTCGGTAGGACGCACGACGCCTACTATCATGTAAAACGATGTTGTTTTCCCTGCGCCGTTTGGTCCCAGAAGCCCCACTACTTCGCCCTGCTTTACCGATAGAGACACGCCGCGCACGACGCTGCGCTGTTTGTACACTTTCACGAGATTTTCCGTATGAAGTGAGGAGAGGTGCGCTAGTGAGGGCGTTTCTTCACGTACATTCACTATTTCCGTAGTTCCCATGAGCAAAAAAGAAGATGAAAAACAAAAAACGTATTGTGGAACCAAACAATCCGAAAATACATGATTCTGAGACGAATTACTACATCATTTGTGGTGGAGTTTCGAGAATTTATACAGATACGCTTTCATGCTATCGAGCAATATCCAACACTTGCACGGTTAGGCGGCTCAAACAGACGGGTTTGCCATCTTCTGTCGAAATCGTTATTTCCCATACTTGCGTTGTTTTGCCGATGTGCCTCGGCGTGGCGCGTCCCACCACAAAGCCTTCGCGCACCGAGCGAATGTGATTGGCGTTGATTTCCAAGCCCACACACGCCTTTTCTTCGGGATTCACACAGAGATACGCTCCGAAACTCCCCAGCGTTTCGGCCAGTACGACGGATGCGCCGCCGTGCAACAAGCCCATTGGCTGATGGGTTCGCTTGTCCACCGGCATTTTTGCCTCAATGTAATCATCGCCAATGGCTGTAACCGTGATGCCCAAATGCTCGACCATGGTATTGCGCGACATTTGGTTGATTTGTTCAAGAGTTGGTTTGATGAACCACATAAAGATATTTGATGTTTTGAGGAAAAAAGCAAATTAAGGAAAAAGCAAAGCCCACTTCAAACAGCATTAGATGCTGAAGCGGGCTTGAAGTTCTTTTGAAAGCTCCAAAAAAATTAGTTTGCGGCGGCGGCTTCGCGGGCTTTTTCTTCGGCAAGAAGCTCGCGGCGAAGGATTTTCCCGATAATTGTCTTGGGTAAATCTTTTCGGAACTCAATCTTTTTCGGGACTTTGTACGCTGCCATGCGTTCTTTACAAAAAGCAATAATTTCTTTCTCGGTGGCTTCTTGTCCTTCTTGCAAGACAATGTACGCCTTAACGGTTTCCCCATGAAATTTATCGGGAATGCCCGCTACAACAGCTTCCTGCACACCGGGATGTTCATAAAGAACTTCCTCGACTTCACGGGGAAATACGTTAAAACCACCAACGAGTATAACGTCTTTTTTGCGGTCAACGATGTAAAAATAGCCGTCGTCGTCCATACGAGCCATGTCACCCGTCACAAGCCAGCGCTTGCCATCGTAATCACGTATGGTTTTCGCATTTTCTTCGGGACGATTCCAATAGCCTTTCATAATCTGTGGTCCGGCTGCCCATATTTCGCCCACCTCGCCTTTGGGAACGGGATTACCTTCTTCATCCATAATGATAATATCTGTGTCCGAAAGGGGAATACCAATGCTGCCTTCACGCAGATTCCCACCAAAAACATTCGCCGTCAGCACGGGTGAACTTTCCGAAAGACCATATCCTTCCAAGAGCTTTCCGCCCGTGAACGATTCAAACTGCTGTTTGACTTCCACCGGCAGCGGCGCTCCGCCGGACATACAGCAGCGAATACTACTCAAATCATACTTTTTCAAGTCGGGATAATTATTGATAGCGACGTACATCGTCGGAACGCCCGGAAAGAGCGAAATACGATGCTTATGGATGCCTTGCACC